>JBMSPY010000049.1:0-10621 GCA_049423005.1 Cyclobacteriaceae bacterium | reverse complement strand
CCTACAGTCTTTTTGACCATTTTTTACGGTTATAGGAGATAATCCCCTCGCTCCACCTAACACTTATTTTTCCTTAAAAAATCCCAGAAATTACAGGCTCGGAATTCCCGGAATGGCATCAATGTTTATATTTGGGCGATAAATACGAACCTATGGAACTGAAAAAATCAGAAAAGGCGGACTTGACGAAAACGTCAACCCTGTTTTTCAGCCTTGGCCTTACGCTTACGCTGGCCGTTGTGCTGACTGCCTTTGAATGGAAAGAAATGGAAGAGCAGGCTGAGCTCTTAGCTGGAAAAACAACAAATACAGCTGACGAGATCATGGAGGTACCGCCAACCGATATCCCACCTCCACCGCCACCACAGATTCAACAGCCACAGGTTGTTGAAGTTCCTGATGAAGAAGAAATCGAGGAAGAAATCGAGGTTAACCTTGACGTTGAAATGACCGAGGAAACCAAGGTTGAACAAATTGAAATTAAGGAAGAGCCTAAAGAAGATGTTGATGAAATCTTCACCATCGTTGAAGAGACAGCAACACCTAAAGGTGGTATGGCAGCCTTTTACAAATTCGTGAGTTCCAAGCTTAAGTATCCGCCTCAGGCAAACCGTATGGGTGTAGAAGGAAAGGTATACGTTGAGTTTGTGATCAACCGTGACGGATCAATTGTTGACGCGCGTGTTGTTCGTGGTATCGGTGCCGGTTGCGATGAAGAAGCCGTACGTGTAGTAGCTTCATCACCTGCCTGGAACCCTGGTAAGCAGCGTGGTAAGGCCGTGCGTCAGAAGTACACACTTCCGATCATCTTCAAGCTTCAGTAATAGTTAAAGATCTCATTCAAAAAAGGCTGTCTTCATAAGACAGCCTTTTTTATTTGATTACAAATCCAAGAAGGAGACCAACAGGTATCAAAAGCCAGGAAGGAATTCGGGTGAATACTAAAAGGCAAAAGGTTCCTATCGTGAAGCTGATGTTGGTCCCGCTAAACTCCAGAGGCAAGAACAATAAAACAGCTGCACAGGCCACAAGACCCGCATTGGCTGCCGTGATTCCTTCTAAAGAAGCCCGGATTGGCCGGTATCGCTTCAGGTGATCCCAGATCCGAATCATAAAGAAGATTAAAAAGGTGCCTGGTAGAAAAATTCCTGCGGCAGAAAAAAAGGCACCCGTGATCTCTCCCGCTACCCCAAATCCCCTGCTGTTCATTGCCAGCACGCCAAGGTAAGAAGCGAAAGAAAAAATAGGTCCGGGAAGACTTTGCGCTATTCCAAATCCGCTTAGAAACGCTTCAGGTTCTACGTACGGCTTAGCAGAGCTGCCAACCATGGGCTTGGCATATTCTACAAATTCGGTGTACAGCATCGGCGTGAGCACTTGTCCTCCGCCGAAAACAAGACTTCCGTTTCGATAGAAATTCTCGAACAATCGAATCGGTAGCGACTTGGTTAAGCCACCCAATACTGCGGCAAGAATCAATACACCTGCCCAAAGCAGAAAATTGCTCCACCTGATTTCAAATTTTTCTTTTTCCTCCTTGGGCTGTGATTTGTATTTAAATGAGGTTGCCACCCCTGCAATCAATAAAATGATTGGAAAGATGAAGGGAGTTCGAAAGTAAAAGGCGGAAACGGCGGCCAAAATCATTAATCCTACTCCGGATTTCGAATTGATGGTTCTAATGCTGATGGTGTAAGCAGCATAGGCCACAAATCCAACCGCCATCGGTTGAATGAATCTGGTGAACGCCAAAGAAAGTTCCTTAGATTGATAGTGCCCTATTAATAGTCCGGCTGCAGTCATCAAGACAATCGACGGAAGCGCCCATACCAATAACGTTAAGTAGGCCAACTGTGCGCCACCAAGCTTATAGCCTATGGCGCTGAGTGTTTGCGTAGAAGTTGGTCCTGGTAATACCTGGCACAAAGCATTCAGTTCACTGAGCTCACTTTCAGACAAGTATTTTCGCTTAGCGACCAACTGCTTTTCAAAGTGAGCAATATGGGCGTGCGGACCGCCAAAAGAAGTCAGGGACAATAAGGCTATGTCCTTTAGGAAAACGATATAGCGGAATCGTTTTACCGACATTCAGATTATTTTTTCAACCCGATTTCGCGAAGCCTTTGCTCCAAAAAGGCTCCAGCAGTTATGTCTGACCAAACTTTAGGATTTTCAGTATCCACACAGTTGTCCAGCGCAGCCAGACTCATTTCACTTCTGGGATGCATGAAAAAGGGAATGGAATACCGAGGCGTGTTCATCAATTCACGTGGAGGATTTACCACCCGGTGAATGGTTGATTTTAATTTTTTATTCGTGAGCCGCTCCAGCATATCACCAACATTAACCACCAACTGATCGGGTAAGGCGGTAATAGGAATCCACTGGCCATCGCGACGAAGTACCTGAAGACCATCGGCGCTTGCTCCCATCAGTAGGGTGATCAGATTGATGTCACCATGCTCAGCTGCCCGAACGGCATCGGATGGTACTTCAGCTGGATTGGCAATTGGGTAATAATGGATTGGTCGAAGAATACTGTTGCCGTGACGCACCTTGCTGTCGAAATACGATTCCTGAAGACCAAGGTGAATAGCGATGGCGCGAAGCATCTGAACGCCTGTCCGCTCCAATTGCCTATAAACCTCCAACCCGATTTCTTTCATCTCAGGTAATTCAGACGGCCAAACATTTTCAGGATATTCTGATCGGATCGGGTCATCGTCCTCTACAGTCTGACCAATGTGATAGAATTCTTTCAGATCACCGGTATTTCTTCCTTTTGCATGTTCTTTTCCTTTGCTGATGTAGCCACGCTGACCAGCTAAACCTGGAATTTCATACTTCTGTTTTACCGCATCGGGAAGTGAAAAGAATTGTTTGATGACGGTATAGAGCCGTGCGCTTAGTGCATCGGTCAAATAGTGGTTTCGGATGGCTACGAACCCAATATTTTGGTAGGCTTGCCCAAGGGCATCAACGAATTTTTTCTTTCGTATCGGATCGCCACTGTCGAAATCAGAAAGATCCAAAGAAGGCACTTCGTTGAAAAGGATCTCGGCCATGTAAATACAGTTTAATGCAAGCTACTGATTTTTTATAATTTCAGGTCTGAACGAATTTTGGGCCGGCAGGCCTTAATCCACCAAATGACAATGAAAAGAAGAGAATTTGTAGGTAACACCGCCCGAACGGCAGCCGGAATTGCTGCTGCCACATTAGTTTCTGAATCGGCTTTTGCTACTCCAGCATTTCGATTTTCTCAGATTTCCTTACCGTATGCCTACGGTGCACTCGAGCCTTACATCGATGCCACCACTATGGACATTCACTTCAATCGCCACCATACGGCCTACATCAAAAACGCCAACGATGCACTCGATGCTGAAAAGATTTCAGCAGCAGATGAAACCGAATTCTTTACCAACATCGGTAAGTATTCTGCCAAAGCACGCAACAATGGCGGTGGTGTATGGAACCATAATTTTTTCTGGCAGGTGATGAAGCCCGCAGGCGGAGCCCCTCAGGGGAAACTGGTCGATGCACTCGCCGGGACGTTCGGTTCACTTGAAAAATTTAAAGAACTCTTTACAGCAGCCGGTATGGCACGATTTGGCTCCGGCTGGGCCTGGCTTGTAAAAGATGAAGGGAAACTAAAGATCGGGTCAACAGCTAATCAGGACAATCCCCTGATGCCTGGTCTGGATATTAAGGGAACGCCTCTGTTGGCCTTAGATGTCTGGGAGCATGCCTACTACCTGAAATACCAAAATAAGAGGGTTGACTACATTTCGGCCTGGTGGAATGTGGTTAACTGGGACCATGTCGCCAAGAATCTTTGATCCATTATACTACCTTGATCCACTAAACCTTTATCATGGAGCCATCTGCAGCAAAACCCAAAGTCGTCAACCGTTTAACTGTATACATTCTTTTGGCCATGGTCCTTGGTATCGGGCTTGGCTTTGCAATTAATCAGATCTGGATTGCTGAAGAAAATCAGCGCTTGGAGGTTATAGGAAAGGAGTTGCTCACCAATCCCGCAGAGGAGATCAGAGCTGCCTTTCTGGAGGAACAAAAACAACTTCGCCAATCCATTGATAAACTGCTAGAACCATTTTCTCTGTTGTCGGATATTTTCCTGCGTCTTATAAAAATGATTGTCGCTCCGTTGGTGTTCACCACGCTGGTCGTAGGCGTAGCCAAGTTGGGAGATTTAAGTTCTGTTGGCCGTATCGGTGGTAAAACATTAATGTGGTTCATTGGAGCTTCCCTGATCAGTTTGTTATTGGGTATGGTACTGGTCAATTTGTTTAAACCTGGTACCATGATGAATCTGCCTCTGCCCGATACTTCTTTAGACACAGGCATCCAAAGCAGCGGTCTTTCCCTGAAAGGATTTCTCTATCACATATTTCCCAGCAGCGCTATTGATGCTATGGCAAAGAATGAAATTCTTCAGATCGTTGTCTTCTCTCTATTCTTTGGGGTAGGAACAGCTGCCATTGGTGAACAAGGAAAAGTCATCATTCATTTCATGGATGCAGCAGCACATGTTATCCTTAAGGTTACCGGTTATGTGATGAGCTTTGCGCCTGTGGCTGTTTTTGGTGCTATGACGGCTGTGGTGGCTAAGCAGGGACTGGGCATTTTAAAAACGTACTCACTTTTTATTGGCGAATTTTATTTGAGTCTCGTTGTTCTGTGGGTTGTGTTGGGTACGGCCTGCTTTATTGTGATTGGTAAGCGTGTGTTTTCATTGATCAAAGCCGTGCGTGAGCCGATTATTTTAGCCTTTAGTACATCAAGCAGCGAAGCGGCGTTTCCTAAAACCATGGCACAGCTTCAGCAATTTGGCTGCAAGGATAAGATTGTAAGTTTTGTACTTCCACTTGGATATTCTTTTAATCTGGATGGCAGTATGATGTACATGACTTTTGCTTCTTTGTTTATTGCCCAATCGTATGGAATAGATCTTCCAATATCTACTCAAATCAGTATGTTGTTGGTACTGATGTTGACGAGCAAAGGAATTGCCGGTGTTCCACGGGCATCCTTGGTAGTCATTGCCGGCACTTTAGCCACATTTAATATCCCTGAGGTCGGCCTGGCCCTGTTGCTGGGAATCGATCCTCTGCTCGACATGGGTCGCAGTGCAACCAATGTGGTGGGTAATAGTCTGGCTACAGCTGTCATCAGTAAATGGGAAAATGAGTTGGGTCCAGAATCTTCCTCAAATGGTTAATTATCCGGAATCTGCCGATTTGATCGGATTGCTATAAATTTGCGGCATCCCAGAATTATGATCCAAACAGCACCAAAGAATATACGCATTTACCTGGAGTCCAATCCGAACCCGAATTCCATGAAATTCGTGGTTAGTGAAATGTTAGTTCCTACGGGAATGAGTTTTGATTTCCCGGATCCTGCCTCAACCCGTGAGGCGCCCCTGGCGCAGGAATTGTTTATGTATCCTTTTGTGGACCGAGTATTCTATATGAGCAACTTCGTTACGGTCACCAAAAAATCTGATGTCGAGTGGCTGGAAATTCAGAACACCATCAAAGAACATATCAAGAATTTTCTTGAGTCAGGTCGTTTGATTCTTGATGTTAAAGAATCAGAAGCCGAAGCTCATGAGGAAACTGAAACTGTAAAGAAGATTAAGTCTATTCTGGACGAATACATCCGACCTGCTGTTGAGCAGGATGGAGGCGCTATATCCTTTCACTCTTTTGAAAACGGCACCGTAAAAGTTATGCTTCAGGGGTCCTGCAGCGGCTGTCCGTCCTCAACTGTTACGCTTAAGGCGGGAATCGAAAATCTCTTCAAACGGATGATGCCTGAAGAGGTTCAGACCGTTGAAGCCATCAGCTAATTAATCTAAACTTACATAGCCGGAAAGCATAGAACTTTCGACGTTGGTAGAAGTAAGTTTACTAATGGAACTTGTTCCGGAAATTTTTGCTTTGTACAATTCAGTTTTCCCCATACTCGAAATCTCCACATAAACAGTAAAGGGTCTGGATGCCTTGGTGTAAGATTTCAGTAACATGGGATCATTAGGAGTTGCCTCGCTCCAATTTGGTGCCGCACCTTTTGATTGTGCTTGCCAGGTTGGGATCACATCAGCAGAAAGTTCCTTTGGCTCTATTTCGCCTTCTCGGATAGCGTGCTCTTCATTTCCCTCTTCACCTGCAAAAACAACCATCCTTTTGGAGGGTGCAAAAAGATTATCAATGAATTGATCTGTGGAATCTGCTGTCCAAACGGCAATCACTGGTAATAAGGCTGCTTTGTCGCGCTCCAATTGAATGGTAATGGCCGTACCTCCGAGGTCTTTATTGGTTTCGATAATTTGAAAACTGATCTTTTTGGTTGCTGGTCTGTCTCCTTTTCTAAGCTCTTCTCCAAATTCTTCAATTTGCTCAAATGGAGGAAGCAATAAGCCTGCACCAACTACCGAAACGACTGCAAGAACAAATACCAAAACAAATTCACGGGCCAGCCCTGCACCACCTTTACCTTTTAAATACGAAACCAGTGAGCCCCAGTTATTGACAATATGAAAGATAGCGACGGTAACGAAGAATAAACCAAAAGTTGTATGAATGACCTTGGTTGGCTTATTGTGTTGAACGAGGTATAGAAGAAGCCCCGTTGTACCAAGGGCTAAAAATACAGCTGCAATTCCCAGACTGACTAATTTCTTTTTGTTCATGTGAATAAGATTGGCGGCAAAGATTAATCAAAAATTAATTTTGAAAAAGTGTATTTATAAAATCACACGATGATCTAAAAAATGAAAATCCGGGTTGTGGCCGGATTTTCATTAGTTCTATAGTGACTTTCCTGAATTACTGCGGCTTCTTTTTGTCTTTTTTCTTTTTCTCTGTTTCAGCAGGTTTAGTGACAACCGGAGGCTTTCCTCCACCAACTGGAGGTTTTCCGGTTTGACCACCCATTACTGGTGCGCCCGAGCGTTGTCCACCCTGATCGCCGCCCATGCCTTGGCCTCCACCCATACCACCGCCTCCGCCTTCGCCGCCTTCTTTCAGGTCATCGTTATTGACTGACTTTTTACGTCTGGTCGGCTGATCAAAACTCATTTTTCCAATGCGGTAATTGATGTTAACCCTTACGCTGATGTTATTGAGCACATTTACACTCTTCTGCGAGATGGCCGGAGATTCAATTTCATTTCTGATGCGCATGGATTTAGCGAAGAAATTCTCAGCACCTATACCAAAGCTTCCCTTTTTATTGGCAAAGTCTTTTCTGAAGCTGAGGCTGTAGGTACCAAAACCACCTTGAATACCTTGTAACAGAACCTGCCTTCCACGGTAGAAGGAAAAGAACTGAAGTCCCCAGCCATTTTTCAGATTGTAATTACCAAATAATCTTCCGTTGATTACCCAACCTTCGTTTTGAATTCGGGCGTTGCCATCAAGGTTGTTATCCAGTACAGAATAGAAGAAGTCGGAACCTCCATTTAAGCTGAAATTCTTTCCGATTCGAACATTACCGAAGAAGTTTAATCCATATGCTTTTTCCAATCCGATATTATCGAATCGGGTGCGCAAGGTATCTCCACCTCCAATAGCTTCACGAATACTTTGAATCGCTCCGGTGGTATTGCGGTAAAAAGTCGAGAAGTTCAACGAGCTGCCTTTGATGAATGTTGAATACGACAATTCGATGTTATCGGTGAATTCCGGATCAAGTTTGGGATTACCAACCGAGATGTTGAGTGGATTCGCAGCCTGTATGTTAGGATTCAAAAACTGAATGGAAGGGCGCTGGATTCGCTTATTGTAGGCCAGCTTCATGGTCTTACCATTGGCCAGCTTCTTGGACATATTGAAGCTGGGAACCAGAACACCATACGAAGGAATGTCGGTATCAATTTCTGTAGCGTTGGCAAAGTTCGCTCTGATGGTGGTCCACTCATAACGGCTTCCAGCCTTGAAGCTGAAGGAAGACTTTGTGCTGAGGGTATAGCTTAAGTAGCCGGCAGTTACGTTTTGATCGTAATTAAAAGTATTGGAAAGACTTCCATTTGGATCTTTAACATAAGGCTGCGTTCCAGTTGAGATAAAATAGTCGTAATCACTTGAAACATTTCGAATGATTTGCTTTCCACCGATTTCAAACATCTGGTTGGTGCTGATGGGCGTCTGATAATCGGCCTGCACTGTTATTTCCTGGTTAAAACTGATATTGTCGTTTCTTCGGCGGCTGAGCACGTCGAATTCAATGGGGTCCTGAATGATATTTTCAAAATCATTCGTGCGGTTGTTTCTGCTGAAAAGTGTCAGGAAACTTAATTCACGCTGAGGCTTCTTGTAAAAATGGGTGTAATCCAGGTTCAGATCAATGGTGTTGGATAAGTCAGCAACATCAACCTGACGCAGCGATGTAAAAGAAGGCCCCGGCAAGGAAAGCAAAGGGCTCGCAAGAGCATTGTTGTATGTTTTTGTCAAAAGATTATCCTGATAATTATTGGCGTTGCGCACTCCGAAGCGAACCGATGCCGCCAGAGTATTATTTTTATTGATGTCGTAATCCCAGCCCAACTGATACCGTCCCATAATATCGTTACGGCGTGTTTCTGCAGTCTGCACGTTTAAGATCGATCCCAGGTACTGATTGTTTTCAAAGCTTCCGGTTACGTTGTATCCGGCTCGGCCCCAACCCCCGAGGTTGAAGCCCATTTTACCTTTTCGGTAGTTGCCGTTGAGGCCTAAATTGGAGCCACGTAAACCGAAACCGGCATCAATGCCAAGTGTAAGGCCTTGTAGGGTATTCTTTTTGGTAATGATGTTGATGATGCCGGCAGATCCCTCAGCGTCATATCTGGCAGAAGGAGAAGTGATGACTTCTACAGACTTAATCTGATCTGCTGGAATTTGCCGTAAGGCATCTGCCACACTGCTGGCTACCACTGAACTTGGTTTATTGTTGATGAGCACGGTTACATTCGAATTACCACGCAGCGAAACGTTTCCATCCAGATCTACACTCAGCATGGGAACTCTGCGCATCACATCAGCCGCATCTCCACCACGGGTGGTATTATCATTTTCTGCATTGTACACGGTACGGTCCACACGCTCTTCAATGATGGCTTTCTGTCCGGAAACAACAACCTCTTTCAAAACTTCTGTTGCTGAGCTAAGCTTGATGGTACCCAGGTTGACGTCACTATTTTTTTCGCTGACTCTGAACGCTACCGTCTTGGTAGCATATCCGATAAAAGATATGTTCAGCTTATAGGTTCCAAAGGCCAACTTTGAAATCGAAAACTTTCCCTTTTCATCACAAACTGCTCCATCAAATGGTTTACCCGTAGTCGGATTGAGAATGGCTACCGTAGCAAACTCAACGGCTTGAGTAGTGGCAGAATCAAGAACTACACCGGATACCCGGCCAATACCCCTCTGAATCGCTGGCTGCTCCTGTGCAATTGAAAAAATAGCGACCCCTACGAACCCAATTAAAAAAATAACCTTTTTCATCGTTTTTACCTCAATTTTTCATGTTTGACTTGAGCAAGACCGGTTATTCCGGCATCTCAAGAGCTCTTTTTCAACGCAAAAGAGGCGCAAAGGTCGCCTTTAAATTGATTTTTTATACGAACGGAAACACTACTGTACCCGAATTCTCCTCTGAAGGGGCTTATTTACCGCTTGAATCGTAACAGGTCTAATTATCAATGGAATAATATTTGGTATCTGGCCCCATTGACCAAATATCAGTGGTGTTCTTAAGGAATAAACCGTAGATTCCCTAAACAAAAATTTTCAATTCCTTTGAAGCCAACCAATACCTCAGACCCGGAGTATTTTCACAAGGTCATTGATTGCCAGTATGCGTGTCCAGCGCATACACCGGTACCAGAATACATTCGGTTAATCGCAGCCGGAAAATACGATGAAGCTTATCTTATAAACTGGGAATCCAATGTGTTCCCGGGTGTTTTGGGTCGAACATGCGATCGTCCGTGTGAGCCTGCATGCCGAAGAGGCAGAATAGAGGAGGAGCCGGTGGCCATTTGTCGACTGAAGCGGGTGGCCGCTGATAATAAAAGTGACGTCCGTGACCGAATGCCGCAAGCCGGTAAGTCCAATGGAAAAAAAGTGGCACTGATTGGTGGAGGGCCGGCTTCTCTTACCGTGGCCCGTGACCTGGCGCCGCTCGGTTATGAAATTCATTTGTTCGATGAGTGGAGCAAAGCGGGAGGAATGATGCGTACGCAGATCCCCAATTTCCGATTGCCGGAATCCGTGCTTGATGAGGAGGTGGGCTTTGTAACAGCCATGGGTATCCACACCCATTTTAATCACCGGGTAACCAGTATGAAGGAAGTCTTAAGTGTTGGATATGATGCCGTCTTTGTAGGTACTGGTGCGCCGAAAGGCAGAGATCTTAATTTACCAGGTCGCTCAGAGGCCAGTGCCAATGTGCATATTGGTGTTGAATTTCTGGCTAACGTAGCCTTTGGCCACACCACAAAAATCGGCGAAAGAGTCATCATCCTAGGCGGAGGAAATACGGCCATGGATTGCTGCCGCACCTCGCGGCGTTTGGGAGGAAAAGATGTTAGGGTTATTGTACGAAG
>JBMSPY010000048.1:0-10705 GCA_049423005.1 Cyclobacteriaceae bacterium | reverse complement strand
TGGGCCAATTGGGCCAGGGTGTAGCAATGCTTCTTTCTTTTGGTGGCTTAGACATGATTTCTAACTGAGATACCGACGCTGCTCCGTGTCGATTGCTCGTGCCCACGCAATCGGATCCGGTATCGCCCCCGCCAATTACAACGACGTGTTTACCTGTGGCGAAGATGTCCTCAGTCTCTACTTTTTTGCCACTTACCCGTTTGTTTTGTTGAGTCAGGAAATCCATGGCATAATGAACACCCTTGAGTTCGCGTCCTGGGATGGGTAGATCCCGGGGAACGGTGGAGCCCCCACATAGCAGGATGGCATCAAAATCGTCCTGAAGTTGCTGCACAGGAATGTTGACGCCAACATTGGCATTAGTTTTGAATTCAACGCCTTCAACTTCCATCAAACGAATACGACGTTCGACTACATTTTTTTCCAATTTGAAATCCGGAATTCCATAGCGCAACAAGCCTCCGATTTCATCCGCCCGTTCAAATACGGTTACCAGGTGTCCGGCTGCGTTGAGTTGTGCCGCTGCAGCAAGTCCTGCTGGCCCTGACCCTACAATCGCTACTTTTTTTCCTGTTCGGTTTTTTGGAATGTTCGGCTTAACGTATCCGTCTTCGAAAGCTTTTTCGATTATTGATTTTTCTATGAACTCGATGGCCACTGGCGGTTTGTTAATTCCCAATACGCAGGAGGCCTCACATGGTGCCGGACAGATTCGTCCAGTGAATTCAGGAAAATTATTGGTGGAGACGAGAATCTCGTAGGCCTGCTTCCAGTTGCCCTGATATACGGCATCGTTGAATTCTGGAATGATGTTTCCCAGAGGACATCCGTTATGACAAAAGGGTACACCGCAGTCCATACAGCGGCCTGCTTGTTTTCGCGTTAAATCTTCGGATCCGGTTTTTTCGATTTCTTTATAATCCTGAATGCGTTCTTGTGGCTCCCGTTTTTTTGGAAGCTCTCTGTTGAATTCAAGAAATCCGGTTGGCTTTCCCATAGATAATCTTTCCTCGTTTGAATTATTTTACTTGAACGGCTGAACTTGTTTTTTTCTTTTGAAGCGCTGCTTTGTAATCGAGCGGCATCACCTTCACGAATTTTGAGAACAACTCTTTCCAATTTTTGAGCAGATCTGATGCCACTTCGCTGCCTGTGAAGGTGAAGTGATCGAGCACCATTTTGCGGATCAGCTCTTCATCGGAAGTATCCATTTCATCGAACATCACCATTTCCATATTGCAGTTTCGCTTGAAGGAATTGGCCCGATCGAAGATATATGCTACTCCGCCGCTCATGCCTGCTGCGAAGTTGCGGCCGGTCTTGCCCAGAATAACTACAGTTCCTCCGGTCATATACTCGCAACCATGATCGCCAACGCCTTCCACAACAACTTTAACGCCGGAGTTCCGAACGCAGAAACGCTCGCCGGCTTTACCTCTGATGTAGGCCTCGCCGGAGGTGGCGCCGTAGAAGGCTACGTTTCCGGCAATCATATTTTCTGCAGCGGTAAAACTTGAAGCTTTCGGCGGATACAAGATCAATTGAGCACCGGATAAACCTTTGCCGAAGTAATCATTGGCATCTCCTTCCAGTTCAAAGCGCAAACCGCCGGTACTGAAGGCACCAAAACTTTGCCCTGCTGTTCCTTTGAATTTGTAATGAATGGTTCCTTTTGGAAGTCCGGGTGCAAGAAATTTATTAGAAATTTCGTTCGATAGCATGGCGCCAACAGCACGATCCTGATTCGTGATGCGGAAAGCATGCTCCACTTTCTCAAGATTCTCCAAAGCTGGTTTTGCCAATCGAATCAACTCACGGTCAAGAACAAGGTCAATGCCATGATCTTGTTCTTCTTGCTTATAAAGTGGAGTATCCAGACTCATTGGTTCGCGGTAGACGATTGGTGACAAATCCAGATTCTTTTGCTTCCAGCTTTTGATCTCTTCGCGAATTTCAAGCCGGTCGGCTTGTCCAACCATTTCATTTACCGTGCGGTATCCGAGTTCAGCCATTATTTCCCGAAGTTCCTCAGCCAGGAAAGTGAACAGGTTTACTACGTGTTCCGGCTTTCCGGTAAACAAAGCTCTTAGCTCTGGATTTTGTGTGGCCACGCCCACCGGACATGTATTCAAATGACACTTCCGCATCATGATACACCCTTCGGTGACTAACGCTGCAGTGGCTACTCCCCACTCTTCGGCGCCAAGTAAAGCTGCAATGGCAAGGTCTCTACCAGTGCGAATTTGTCCGTCGGTTTGCAGCACCACGCGTCCACGTAGTTTATTACGTACCAACGTTTGATGTGCTTCAGCCAATCCGAGTTCCCACGGTAATCCGGCGTGACGTATTGAGCTAAGCGGTGAGGCCCCGGTTCCTCCGTCATGACCAGAGATGAGAATGACATCAGCGTGCGCTTTAGCCACACCTGATGCGATGGTTCCAACACCAGCCTCTGATACAAGTTTAACGCTGATGCGTGCTGAGCGGTTGGCATTTTTAAGATCAAAGATTAGCTGTGCCAGATCTTCGATCGAATAGATATCGTGGTGTGGTGGAGGAGAGATCAATCCTACTCCAGGCGTTGAGTGGCGTACCCGACCGATCCACTCATCGACTTTATGACCAGGAAGCTGACCGCCTTCACCTGGCTTTGCGCCTTGTGCAATTTTAATTTGTAGCTCCTGCGCATTGGCCAGATAGTAACTGGTAACTCCAAAGCGACCGGATTCTACCTGCTTGATGGCAGAATTTTCCCAGGTGCCATCTTCTTTTCTGATAAAACGTGCTTCGTCTTCTCCACCTTCGCCGCAGTTGCTTTTTCCCCCAATCGTATTCATGGCAATGGCCAACGTGCTGTGCGCTTCATAGCTTATAGAGCCAAAAGACATGGCACCCGTTGCAAAGCGTTTGAAGATGGATTCAATTGATTCCACTTCACTCAGCGGAATGGATTTTCCTTTTTTGAATTGCAACAAACTCCGGAGCGTGATGGCCTTTTCACTCTGTTCATTAATCAGCTTACTGTATTTTTTAAAAAGCTGATAATCGTTGGTTTTGGTAGAATGTTGAAGAAGGTGAATCGTCTGCGGATTGAACAGGTGCGCTTCACCACGTTGCTTCCATTGATACACACCACCAACTTCCATTTTTGGTGAAATATTATGGGATTCCGGGAAAGCTACTTTGTGTTTGATGAGCGCCTCTTGAGCAATATCGTCAAGAGTGAGACCACCTATTCGGCTCACCGTTCCTGTGAAGTAGGTATCGATCACTTCGCTTGAAATACCAAGTGCTTCGAAAATCTGAGCGCCATGGTAAGACTGAAGCGTGCTGATGCCCATTTTGCTCATGATTTTGAGCAGCTCTCCGCAAACAGCTTTTTTGTAATTGTAAATCGCCTTCTCCTCTGTTAACGGCTCAGAAAGAAGATTGCGCTTCTTCATATCGTGGATGGTCTGGAAAACCAAATACGGATTAATTCCAGAGGCGCCGTAACCAAGTAGTGTTGCGTAGTGGTGTGTTTCCCAGACATCACCGGCTTCAACTACAAGCCCAACCTTACCGCGAAGTCCCTTACGGATCAAATCGTGGTGTACAGCAGCGGTTACCAGCAGTGAGGGAATCTGTGCGTGACCACTGTCGAAGCTTCGGTCGGAAAGGATGATGATGGTGAACCCGTCTTCAATAGCGTCACTGACATACTGACAAATTCGATTCAATCCACGCTCTAATGAACCGTCAGCACCATCGGCCCGGAAATAAGTGTAAATGGTTTTTGTCTGTAAATGACGATGGTCGATGTACCGGATTTTTTCTAGTTCGGTGTTTGAAAGTATGGGAACGGGAAGTTCCAGTGTTACGCAATGTTCAGGTGTTTCTTCCAAAAGATTCAGCGAACCCCCAACATGCGAGGCCAGTGACATCACCATGCGTTCACGAATGGGATCAATTGGCGGGTTAGTCACTTGTGCAAACAATTGCTTGAAGTAACTGGATAAATGTTGTGACTGGTTGGAGAGAACGGCCAGTGGAATGTCGCTACCCATGGAACCTAAAGCCTCTTTACCAGATTCGCACATTTGTGCGATAACGGTCCGCACATCCTCACTGGTAAGTCCAAATGATACCTGTCTTTTCAGGAATGTATTGGGATCGTATTTGTGAAAACTTCCGCCCGGTTCAGGCAGATCTTGAAGCCGGACTTTATTTTCTCTCAGCCATTTACCATAAGGTTTACGCGTACAAATGTCTTGCTTGAGCTCATCGTCGGAAATGATGCGTCCTTGTTCCAGATCAACGATGAACATTTTCCCGGGTTGAAGGCGGCCTTTGGAAACAACCAGAGCAGGATCAATATCAAGTACACCAACTTCACTAGCCATGATTACGCGATCGTCGTTGGTTACAATAAATCGCGATGGACGAAGTCCGTTTCGATCGAGGGTGGCGCCAATGATTTTTCCGTCAGTGAACGTGATAGAAGCTGGTCCATCCCACGGTTCCATTAAATTGGCGTGATACTCATAAAAGTCTTTTTTCTCCTGACTCATGTTATCGTTGCCGTCCCATACTTCGGGGATCAGCATCATCATCACATGAGGCAGTGAGCGTCCGGCGTGAACCAAAAGCTCCACAGCATTATCGAGGTTGGAAGAATCTGAACCATGGGTGTTGCAGATTGGCGTGATCATGTCCAGCTCTTCGCGGGAGAATTTTTCAGAAGCAAAAAAGGCTTCCTTAGAGTGCAGCCAGTTGATGTTGCCACGGATCGTGTTGATCTCACCATTGTGTGCAATGAAGCGGAATGGATGAGCAAGCTTCCAGGACGGTGAAGTGTTGGTTGAAAAGCGCGAGTGAACGACGGCAAATGCAGAAACCAGTTCTTCGTTCTGCAGATCGGCGAAATAATAACGCAGCTGTCCGCTCGTCAGCATGCCTTTATAAGCAATGGTCTTATACGATAATGAGGCAATGTAAAAGTCGTGATTCACGCCCACCACCGATTCGGTTACTACCCGGGAAGCATGACGGCGCAGGATATACATTTTGCGCTCAAAGTCTTCCGGGTCGCTGATGTCGGCAGGCCTTTGGATGAAAACGTGCTCCATGATTGGCTCGGAGGCCAGTGCGGATTCGCCGAGATCGGTGTTGTTGGTTGGGAGTGCCCGATAGCCAAGCAAATTCATCTTGAGCTTTTTGATCTGGCGGTTGAATACCGTACGGCATTCCTCCCTCACTTTAGGATCGCGGGGAAAGAAAACCAGGCCAACGCCATAGGAACCGAATGCGGGCAGCTTGATCTTGAGTCTGGAACATTCGGAAATAAAAAATTCATGAGGAATCTGAATGAGAATGCCTGCACCATCACCTGTATTGGCTTCGCAGCCACAGGCTCCGCGGTGGGCCATGCGTTCGAGCATGACCAAGGCATCCTTGATAATTTGATGGGATTTTCGCCCTTTAATGTTAGCCGTAAAGCCGACTCCACAGGAGTCGCGTTCGAAAGATTCACGGTAAAGCCCCTTAAATTCTGGAGCAGGATCGATCGATTTTGTCACGTCTGAATGATGTTGTTAAGTGGTTGTTGGCGCTGAAACTAAAAGACACTTTTACAGCGTGTTAAAAGTAATTTTTTGATTCAGGGTAACGCTCATTAGGTCGCCCGGATTTTTTAAAAAATCCTGCACATAACTAACATTTAGTAGCACCAACGATTGTATCGAGTCAACCTTTCAGGTTTCTTTGTAACAAATCGAATAGACTATGATAAAGACCTACATTGAAAACAACCGCGATCGGTTTTTAAGCGAACTGTTTGAACTTCTCAGGATTCCTTCCGTTAGTGCAGACAGTCGCCACAAAGAGGATGTCCGAAAGACGGCCGAATTGGTCAAATCAGGTCTATTGGAGGC
This sequence comes from Cyclobacteriaceae bacterium, assembly GCA_049423005.1. Taxonomy (GTDB): domain Bacteria; phylum Bacteroidota; class Bacteroidia; order Cytophagales; family Cyclobacteriaceae; genus ELB16-189. The sequence continues at coordinate 4,793 of JBMSPY010000048.1, read as the reverse complement.
CGGAGTGAGTCATGCAGAAATCTGCGAAACGGCCGGTCATCCGATTGTTTATGGCGAAAAACTAGTAGGTCCGAATGCCCCAACTGTATTGGTATACGGCCATTACGATGTACAGCCACCGGATCCGCTCGATTTATGGAATTCACCACCCTTTGAGCCTACTGTCCGTGACGGAAAAATTTATGCGCGTGGAGCCTGCGACGATAAGGGCCAGTTTTTCATGCACGTGAAGGCTTTTGAGATCATGTCAAAACTGGATCTGTTGAATTGCAACATCAAGTTCATGATCGAAGGAGAAGAAGAAGTGGGATCCGATAACCTGGCTCATTTTGTGACTTCGAATAAGGAGAAGCTGAGAGCTGATGTTATTCTTATTTCCGATACTTCATTGATTTCCCTTGACACGCCATCGATTACTTGTGGATTGCGTGGCCTGAGTTACATGGAAGTTCAGGTTGAATCGGCCAATCGGGATCTGCACTCTGGTGTGTACGGTGGTGCCGTTGCCAACCCGATCAATGTGTTGAGCAAAATGATAGCTTCTCTTCATGATGAAAAGGGAAGAATTACCATACCAGGTTTTTACGATAAGGTGCAGGTTCTCTCAGCGGCTGAGCGTGCTGAGATCAACCGGGCTCCGTTCAGTGAGGAGCAGTACAAGAAAGAAATTGGTTTGGAGGCACTGGCCGGTGAGGAAGGTTATACGACTATTGAGCGTACCGGTATTCGGCCAACGCTTGACTGCAATGGTATCTGGGGTGGGTATACTGGTGAAGGTGCCAAGACGGTTTTGCCGGCTAAGGCCAGCGCTAAGATCTCCATGCGTTTGGTTCCCAACCAGCATCCGGATGAGATTACGGAATTATTCACCCGGCATTTTAAAGCCATTGCGCCTTCTACAGTGCGTGTAAAGGTAACGGCACACCACGGCGGCGAGGCTGCGGTTACGCCTACGGACTCTAAAGCTTTTTTGGCGGCTTCTGCAGCTTTTGAGGAGGTATGGGGTAAAAAACCGATTCCAACCCGCGACGGAGGCAGTATTCCGATTGTGGCCTTATTCAAGCGTGAGCTTGGGTTGGATACGGTGTTGATGGGATTTGGTTTGGATACCGATGCGCTTCATTCACCGAATGAGCACTATGGCATTCAGAATTTTCTGATTGGCATTGAAACGATTGTGGGTTTTTATAAGCATTTCGGGAAGTAGTAATTTCCTCTTTTCGGAAAACGAGAAGGGTAACAGCATCATTCAACTACCAGAATTAATTTAAATTAAAGAAGTTTTGAATGTTATTGACCTTCTTTTTAAGGTCTGAAAAATAGTGAACCTGTTCTTTCAGGAACGAATTCTCTTCCAGAGATCCAAGAACAGCATCCATTTCTTTTTGACTTCCGTAAATCATTTTTCTAAAAGGATTTTGATGATCCTTTTTCCGAGTAGCCAAAATGCTCTTTTGAATCTCCTCTTCAATATCCACAAATTGCTGAAGCCAGGTTATCCATTGTTTAGCTTGAAAAAAATTTTTACCTGCGCTTGTAATTTCTTTTAATGAGGCCACAGAATGCTGGAGTACATGGTCATCATAAACTTTTGATTGATCTTTGTAAAACCGGTGAATTTTTTCCCATCGGTCGAATTTTCCGTTTAGAATTCCTGAAGTAAGTTGATTGATTTCTTTCTCAGGAATTAATTGTCCTCCAACATTGATGAAGTTTTGCCTGTTCGTTGAAAATTTCAGGATAGCAGCAAAAGTCTTAGAAAACGATTTGGCTTCATTTAATCTAAGTAGAATGTTATTCAAGGAATACCAGAATACCATCGAGCGGTAGCTTTGATAGGCTTTACTAACTTTTAGCAACACGGCTTTACGTTTACTATTTTCTACCTGCTCTGCTACAATCTCTAATTTATCCACTAGGGGATCCTTCGCTTCCAGGAGGGACCTCCCTTTTTTAGCACATGTTTCATCATCTGAAGATGACTTGCCCTTATGTTTAAAATAGGCTCTACCGGTAGAAATTTCCAAAAGCTGCAGAGCGCGAAAGATCTCATTAACGGAGTCTGGTGCAAGAGATCTGTTCTCAAAACGAAGAGACTTGTCTTGTCGCTGATCACGACTTTTAAATTTAGATTCATTACGCCGAAGAGCGTATTGGTTATAAAGGAACCAATACGCAGGAATAATCTTTAATTCATTCGATGCGGTATCATTGGCGACAAGCGAAAATGGAAAAGGGATATCCAGTTCATGAGGGAAGTCACCTTTTGCCAATAAGGTAAAGGAAGCAAATCTGGAGTTGTGTTTCAGGCTGACACAAAGACCTGGCCAAAAACCTCTTCCGGCAATCAATTCACCATCAGCACCTCTTGAATTGTGATTCGAACCAATGGTAGCGCCCGCAGCCATATTAGACTGTCCCATTAACAGGGAGGCACATAAAAATGAATTGTTATGGTGTTGCTCGTGAAAGGGAAAAATTAGCGCATTTAAAACCTCACAACAGGATATGGTAGAATTATTTCCTAAATAAGAGTTGATCAGGCGAGCGCCATATTTTAATTGCGAATGGGAGGCTAAAATAAAGCGAACGGCTTTTACTCCATAAAAAATGCGAGTGCCTTCTCCGATAATTCCATTAACAAGTTCGCAGCCTTCTCCAATTTGTGAAGGGGCTTCTGCTGAACTGTTTAAGGTGATGTTTTTAATTTTATTGGCTCCTTTTAAATAAGCATCTGTACCGATCACGACATCTTTAATCATCCGACAGTTTTTAATGACAGATCGGTCTCCAATAATGCCATATCTGTTTTTTGGTGTTCTGTGTTTCCTTTCCGTCATTGTCACGAAGGCCTTCATGATTTTTGTATCGGCGCGGAAGGTTGACCACAACCAGGCATCCTGGGAGAGCATATCTTCAAAAGGAAGCACTTTTCTTCCGCCATTTTCGTTACGCAACTCCATCCAAATCCTTGAGGATTCACTTTCTCCTTCAGATAAAATACCATTGCCAAATTTTGCTGAGGCTGTTGTAGCCAGTTCATTGACATTGGCAATCATTACTTCCCTTCCAATGATGTAGCGGGAAAGGTAATTGACATGATGAATGCAAGCGTTTTCTCCAAAGTCACAGTCTACGATGGTGGAATCGTAAAGACCAACAGGCAATACGAGCTTGTGAAATTCAAGCGCAATTCGCTCTAATTTTCCTATCCGTACTACTCCTGAAAAATTACAATTCCTAACCAAAAGGGGATCGAAATTGTCAGAAACTAAAACTTGATTCCAATCGTCAGCTGTATTATTGTTTTTGACTAGAACCTCTAACTCATCTGCTGTAAGCTTGCGATAGCGCTCTACGGAAAATTTTTTCAGTTTTCGCTGTTCCTCCCTAGCCAATAAATCAGCCTTAGGAAACACTTTATTTTCGACCAGTGAAATTTTTCTGATCTGATTCATGTGGTATAGTTTTATTCTACTGTGACACTCTTAGCTAGGTTACGAGGTCTATCTACGTCCAATCCTCTAGCCACTCCGATGTAATAGGAGAGTAGCTGCAACGGAATAACATTAAGAATGGGTGAAATCAGTTCATCGGCTTCTGGTAGATAAATAACGGATTCGGCTATAGCCTCCGCGGAGGGATCACCAGCTGTAACCAGCGCGATCACCCGACCCTTTCGCGCATGTATTTCTTGCATGTTGCTTAGGATCTTTCCGTGCCAGGCATCTTTTGTGGCTATGAAAAGTACAGGCAATTGATCGTCTACGAGTGCAATAGGGCCATGTTTCATTTCTGCCGCAGGATACCCCTCGGCGTGGATATAGGAAATCTCCTTGAGCTTCAATGCTCCCTCCAATGCAATAGGATAATTGTATCCGCGTCCTAAATACAAAAAGCTTGTGGCTGCAGCGTAGCGCTCCGACAAGACCTTGATCGCATCAGTATTGTCTAAAATACTTTTTATCTTTTCCGGAAGACTGGCTAACTCCTGACACAAACTGATAAATCGTTCTGTAGAGATTGTCCCTTTTTCTTTAGCCATTTTTAAGGCAATCATTGTAAGCACTACCAGTTGCGCTGTAAATGCTTTGGTACTGGCTACGCCTATTTCTGGTCCGGCGTGGGTATACGCGCCTGCGTGGGAAATTCGGGAAATAGAGGAGCCCACCACATTCACTACACCTAAAATAATGGCGCCTTGTTCTTTAGCCTTATCAATGGCTACAATCGTGTCTGCGGTTTCACCACTTTGCGAAACAGCTATGATGACGTCGCCCTCTCCAACCACCGGGTTTCGATATCGGAATTCAGAGGCAAACTCTACTTCAACGGGGACTCTGCACAACTCTTCAAGAATGTATTCTGCCACCAAGGCTGCATGCCAGCTGGTTCCACAGCCAATTATAATTATCCGCCGTGCGGTGATCAGGAGCCCCAGATACTCATTAATTCCTTTCATAACAATGTCAGCCCGCTCCAAATCAAGGCGACCTCTCAAACAATCAAAAATGGTTGAGGGCTGATCAAAAATTTCTTTAATCATGAAATGCTCAAATCCACCTTTTTCAATTTGCGCCAGTTCCATATCGAGCTTACGCACATTTGGTGTTACGATTTCATTTCCTAAGTTTTTAAGGATAAGCTGATCGGCACGCACGATAGCCATTTCGTAGTCATTGATATAAACGACTTCTCGTGTGTATTCAATTATAGGTGCTGCATCCGAGGCTAGAAAGTGCTCATTTTTTCCTATGCCAATAACGAGGGGACTACCTTTGCGCGCAGCATAC
>JBMSPY010000047.1:0-10883 GCA_049423005.1 Cyclobacteriaceae bacterium | reverse complement strand
GCGCCTCCAGTCCGGCATTGAAAACGAAAGCCTGATGATCCGGAAATTGTGTCGATAACATTTCGATATTCTCTGGTCTGTTGGGAGTGAACTTTTTTTCGCCCGTGCCAAACAAAGAATAGTCGGTCGTGTTGAAGAGCTCCCTGCGGTTACTCCACGATCCTTTCATAGATAAGGTGAACCTGTCTTTAAAGCGATGGGAAAAGGATACATCCGCAAAATCACGTTCCAGGATCTTCATAAAATTTTGTCCCAGAAACAGCGTGGCAAACGAATTCACAACCGGATTAATCGGGTTGGCACTATTCAGCTGCTGGATGTACCTGCCGGATTCTATCGTTAATCGGGTAGTACGGCTTCTCAAATCAGTTCGCAGATAACCCGAAAAGCGTTCGGTTCCAAAAGCATAACGCAAGACCGGCATGACTTCCAATCGAATCACTTTAGGACGTTCCTCCGGCTTAAGACTATCGCGCGTGACCCAACGATTCAAAAACGAAAGTCGGTAAACAAGATTGCCGCCTTCCACCGTATTGAAGGTGGTGTACGGTTGCATGATTTCAATGGAAGAATTCTTTCCGGTTTTATACCGGTCACCAATCATTAAGTCATAAATCTGAAAACCCTTTGACTTTGATTCTTTTAGTGAGTCGCCTTCTTCGCGCTTGCGGGTAACTTCAGCAATGCTGTCTGCTTTAACATATCCTTTTACTTCCTCAGGCTCCAGTGCAGCAGGTCTGAGCTGCGCCCAAAACGTAGAGTCTTTTTTACGCGCTAAACTATCAATCTTGAATTTTCGGTCGCTCAGAATATCCGCAGCCTTCTGCTCCTTCAATTCCTCCTTTTCATTTTCCTTCAATACACGACTGAGTTCCCGCGCTGTTACTTCTTTTCCTTCTTCCAGATCCTTACGGATATCGGTGGTTTTTCTGGCGCGCGCCACAGGAACCGGTGTGTTGACAACCGCAGGAGACTTTTCATCAATCACTGTAATTTCATGACGCAATGCGGGATTCAGAAAAATCCGGTAATCCTTTACGGTGGCCAGATATTGTCCCTCAAAGTCAAAACCAAAAACCGAACCATTTATCAGATAGGTCTGTGATACCGGCATCCAGGCTTGCGACATGCCCGTCTTCGCATCGGCGATTGGGTTGTAGATCTGTCGCACCTTGAATTGCACACCAAGCTTTGTCGACAGCAGGTCAACGCTATGGATACTCCAGACATCTTCCACAATATTTATAGTCCCCTCAAAGACATTGTCTCCCTTAGATCGCGGAATGACTTTGATCTTATTTACCTGAACGCCCCGGTCTTCAAAAATGCCCTGGTATTCAAACCGGTAGTACGAAAAAGATTTAGGAGAAAGCGGCGAAATTGTTTCCGCTATCTCGGATTCATATAAACTGCCAAAAATATATTCGTTGGGAGAAGGGTTATCATTCTTTCCTTGTGTGTAGATAGCAATGACCTTTTCTGAAAAAGTAGAGGGTCGTTTGTACTGAATCTCACTCACTGATTCCTGAATGAAAAGCCGGTCTTTGGTAATGCCCTCCTTCTCCAACGCTTTTTTGGCTAGCCAGGGGTAGTCTTTCAGCTTGCCCTTTCCTTTGATGTAAACCTTCGCCGAAAAGCTATCCACTTGCTGCAAATGATATTTGGCGCGAGCGATGGCCCGTCGCATCACCGAATAAGCAGGATCTTCCTTACGCGCACGAACGGTTACCGGCTGAAGTTGTACCGTCTGTGTTTTGAGCGTCACGTTTTGAGTAACAAACTGATCACCGATTATAGATTTAATGGTAAATGTTTGGTACCCCAGGTATTGAAAAAAAATCTCATAGGTACCAGGCTCCAACCTTATCTCATAGTTTCCATTGACATCCGTTGCTGCTCCGGCGCCTGTCTCTTTAATGTAGATGGAAGCATACGCTAGAGGCGATCCGTCATCGGCACGCACCTTTCCACGAAGTCCACCTCCAGATTCTTGTGCATAGGTGAAGGAACCACTGCACATCAGAAGGGCCATTAAGGTCAGAAATGACTTCAGCATAAAGTGAATTAAACTACAAACATGGCCTTAGGGTTACAGCAAAAATAACTTAACACCCAGAAAGCAGGGGGAAGACGCCTAGGAGAGGTAAAATCCCTTCCTCAAAATAATCTCCTCAACCACCTCAGGAACCAAGTACCGGATGGATTTTTGCTTTTGAATCAGGTCACGGATAAAAGTGGCTGAAATATCAATCAAAGGAGCATTTATCATTTTTACCCGAGGATGTTGCATCAATTCATTTTCCTTAGCGCCGGGTCGTGGGTACACCAATAAACTGTAGCGATCTAAAATTAGATCTGGGCCTTTCCATTTGTGAAAACTCTCCAGATTATCCTGACCGATGATCAGCTTAAATTCTTTTTCAGGAAACTTGGCGGTAAGGTGCTCCAGCGTATCAATCGTGTAGCTTGGTCTGGGCAGGTGAAACTCAACATCCGTTACTTCAAGTTTACTGTTATCGGCAATAGCCGCTTTAACCATATCGTACCGGTCAAATTCGTGGAGTAGAGACTTAGAGGGTTTAAATGGATTTTGCGGAGTCACCACAAACCCCACTTTTGACAAGCCGGCCTGTTCCAGAATAGAGCTGGCTATGATCAAATGACCGTTGTGGATGGGATTAAAGGAGCCAAAGAATAAACCAATCTGCTGATGCATGACTAAGGTTTTTTCTTGAAGTCATCATAAAGCTCCTGAGCCTTTTGGCAAGCCAATTCCAAATCATCGTTGATTAATTCAACATCAAACTGATTCTTAAAGCCCAATTCGAACTGCGCCTTACCTATTCTTTTCTCCAGACTTTCCTCCGATTCCGTTCCGCGTGACTTAAGTCTTTCACGCAGAATGTCGAGGGAAGGCACACTTACAAAAACCGAAAGCGCTTGATCACCAAAATATTTTTTTAGACTCAAACCCCCTTTTACATCAACATCAAAAATGACGTTTTTACCGGCTTTCCAAAGACGCTCTATTTCAGTACGAAGTGTTCCATAGCAAGTACCTTGATAAACTTCTTCCCACTCAATAAACTCTTGTTGAAGAACTTTTTGATCGAATGCTTCCCGGGTCAAAAAATAATAGTCTACACCATCTTTTTCCTTTTCAGATCGAATCGGACGCGTGGTGGCCGAAACAGAGAAAGCAAGCTCAGGATTGGACTTCAACAGACGTAGTACAATGGAAGTTTTCCCTGAGCCCGAAGGGGCGCTTAAGATGATGGCTTTTCCTGTGGTCATGAAAGCTTTCGAATCTGGTCTTTAATTTTTTCGGCGAGGTCTTCCGGAGGCTGACCTCCGCAACAATTGGTCTTCACCAAAGTCTGTACTACCGTGTCTACCCTATACGTTGTTGCGCATTGGGCGCAGTGTAGCATATGCTGATGGAAATAGGTGATTTGTTCCTGGCTGGCTTGTCCATCCACAACCGACTGAAGTAAATCGATACAGGCACAGCCCTTTGCAGATGATTCCGACATTTCGTGGTCTTGGGTTTTCATACATCAGCAGATTTTATTCCCATTTCCTGTGCATAACGGGTAAGTTTCAACTTAAGCATATGGCGCGCCCGATGAAGACGACTGCGCACAGTTCCAACCGGGATATCCAGAATTTCAGCAATCTCCTCGTATTTAAATCCCTCTACGTCGCACAACAGAATCACTGATTTAAATTCATCTTCTAGTGTATTGAGTGCGTTTGATATTTCATCACCAAGTTCTTCTTGTATCGCCTCTACCCGAAGCTCAGCATTAAGCGGACCAACGTATTCCTCCGCATTATATGTATTTTCAACATCCTGATAATCCACTTTAACCGGCTCCTTTTTCTTCTTTCGGTATTCATTGATAAACCCATTTTTCAGAATACGAAACAACCAGGCTTTGGCGTTCGTTCCTTTCTTAAAAGAATCAATAAAACGAAAGGCTTTTAAATACGTGTCTTGAACAAGGTCTCGGGCATCATCCTCATCCAAAGTCAGACGATAACCAAAATTGTAAAGAGCACGGAGTTCTGGCAAAAACTCAGATTGGAAAATGTCATGCTTTTCCAATTCTGTGTACCGGTGAATAACGTCTTGTTCCAAGACTCAAAATTAGGACAATCCTGATGATTTTAAGGTAGCAGCAGAAGCCTTCCATGCAGCGGAAATCATGGCTATGGCTGATTTTGCTCAAATCAGAACTTTTAACTGATCGACTAATTTTTGAACAGCAACCGCACGATGACTGATGCGGTTTTTTTCTTCTGAAGACATTTCAGCAATAGTTCGGGTCTCCCCATCTGGGATAAAAATGGGATCGTAACCAAAGCCTGCAGAACCGCGGGGCGCTTCTGCAATTGTTCCCCGAAGCTCTCCTTCGAAGACATAAGCATTACCGGAAACAATCAGGGTAATAACCGTGACAAATCTGGCTTTGCGATTGGAGGCGCCCCCAAGGTCACGAAGCAATCGAGTCATATTTTTTTGCGCATCCCGCTCCGGGCCACCATAGTAGGCCGAATGAACACCAGGCGCGCCATGAAGCGCCTCAACCTCCAGGCCACTGTCATCCGCAAAGCAATCCACACCAAATTTCTCAGAAACAAAGCGTGCTTTTTGAAGAGAGTTTTCCTTCAGCGTTTCAAAATCTTCCGGTATAGACTCACTGCAACCAATGTCGGTAAGACCAAGCACATCATACTCAGGTAAAAGTTTTTTTACTTCTCCCAGCTTATGCGCATTGGCTGTTGCAAAACAAATCTTAGTGATCACTGCAGATCAGTGAAATTCACTTCAAAAATCAAAATGGAGTTGGCAGGAATGTTGGTGCGCGCAGTAGCTCCGTAGCCAAGTGGTGAGGGTATGTAAATAATGGCACGTGTTCCTTTCTTGAATTTTAAGAATGCGAGCTGCCAACCTACAATCAAATTCGATAAGGGAAACTGAACCGGCGTAACTGAGGCATCAAAAACTTTTCCGGTGCTCAATAGCGTTCCGGAATAACTGGCCGTAACAAAATTTTGGAGACAAGGTTGTTCACCGGTTCCTTCCTGAAGAATAATGTAGCGGATTCCGGTAGGATCCTTTACAGCATTCTGGTTATTATCGGCCAAATATTTATCGATGATATCGATGTCCGACTGAAGTCGAGGCTGATCAAGAAGATCAAGAAGCTTTGGATTTATGGAGCGGGTGCAGGGAGATTCAGTGCTTAGGCAACTCATGGCCAAAAAAGAGAGTACAGCAAAGCCAAGAAACAATTGAAATTTTTTCATTGGAACTATAAAATTTTAACCACCTCAATCTCAAATATCAAAACAGAATCAGCAGGTATTCCCGGCAGATTACGATCGCCATAACCAAATAACGATGGCAAATAGACGGTGTACTTACTTCCCAAAGTCATCAGCTTAAGGATTTCATCCCAACCGGAGATCACCGCGCCAGAACCTACAACCACTTGAAACGGATCTTTTTTATCCAGGTTGCTATCGAATGTTTTGCCATCGAGCAGGTAACCAGTGTAGCGAACGAGGACAATTGTGCCGCGCTCAATCTTTTTTCCCTTACCTTCCTGTTGAATGACATAACGAATACCCGACTCCGTCTTGAGAGCCTGGATGGATTTTTTCTTCAGATAATCATCAATCAAAACAGTGTCTTTGCCAAACTGATCGATTTGATGGTTCAAGCGCAGCTGCTCAAGTTTTTCAGCCTGTATTTTTTGAAAATTCTCAAGTCCCTGGTCATCGAAAACATCTTTAACCGAAATAATGTAATCGACCTCCATATCCGGATTGAGGCCTTTGGGGACCGGCTTCAGCCAGGTGTCGTGGTAAATAGTCGAAACGTTTACCGTGAAGGTCACACTGTCTCCCTTACCCAACATTCGGTAAACACCTACTTCACCTTTTTCCTTAATTTTTTCGTTGTACGGATCTACCCGAACTATGGCAGGTTGATCATTTTTACGCGTATCGAACCACAACGAATCATTTTCATCTATGGCCACAACATCCATGAGCAGATACTGACCTGGTTTTACAATTCCCTCATTGCCCTTTCGAACTTTTTTAAACGTAAGACCTTCGCGGGTTTGGTCGGTGTTGCATCCCCATATCAACACCATTAAAAACAGGAATAAAAAAAGATTGTATCGCTTCATAGCTAAAAAAAATAATGTGATTACCTGTTGTTCAATTCATTTTGGTACTGTGGAAGTAAGGCTATAAATCGCTCAAGAGTCTGTTGAAGTGAATCTTTTGAAGATCCGCCAGCGGCATTACGATGTCCTCCACCTGAAAAATATTTTCTGGCCAGGTCATTGACTGAAAAATCGCCCGTAGACCGAAAGGAGAGCTTTACTTCACCTTCGCGATCATGCATCAATACCGATAAGCGAACGCCTTCTACAGAAAGCCCCATATTAACCAGACCCTCAGTATCTCCTGTTTGTGCCTCATAGTGATTCAACTCCTCTTTGCTCAAGCAGATGTAGGCCGTTTTGAATTCCTTTAATACGGTAAGTTTTTGCAATTGAACAAATCCGGTGAGTCTTAAACGATTAAGTGAGTTGCTGTCGTAAATATTAGCGGCAACCTGATGAGGAACAGCACCAGCGAGGGTGAGCTTGGCAGCAATTTCAAATTCACGAACACCAGTATTGTTGTGCCGGAATCCACCGGTATCTGTCATCAAACCGGCATAAAGACAATTGGCAATTGAAGCATCAATTTTTGACAGATCGTTTAGGTTTTCTATCAACTGAAAAATTAATCCGGCTGTTGAAGCAGACTTTACATCCCAAAAACTGAATTGAGCAAAATTTTCTGGCTCCAGGTGGTGATCAATCATGATCTTGATTGCGGAGGCCACTCGAACAGGATTTTCCAGCGATTCTATTCGTTTTAGTGCATTAAAATCCAGACAGAAAATAATGTCTGCAGATGCAATGCTATCCTCGGCTTTTCTTTGCGTTTCTGGTTTGGATTTTCTGACCACTATTACTTCCTCTGACCCCGGCATCCAGTTTAAAAAGGCCGGGAACTCACTGGGCGTTATGCAAACGACCTGATGACCTAATTTCTGTAGGTAACCCTTAAGTCCCAGGGAAGAACCCAAAGCATCGGCGTCGGGCCGGAAATGAGTTACTACCACAATGCTGGACGGCTTTAAAAGCAATTGATGAAAAGCCTGAAAGTTTTCCATAAGGGCGCAAAATTGGCAAAATTTTCGGTTGAGGACCCTTTTTACTTAGTCTTTAAAGCCTTTTGCTATTTTTGCGCGCTCAAAATCGAAACAAATAAAACCAATATGGCAGGGAACAGAACATTTACAATGATTAAACCCGATGCAGTAGGCGCGGGTAATGCAGGCGCAATTACTAAGATGATTGAGGAAGCAGGCTTCCGGATCGTGGCCATGAAAAAAACCAAACTCAGTGCTGAACTGGCAGGTAATTTTTACGCCATTCACAAGGAAAGACCTTTTTACGCCGATCTGTGCAAATACATGTCTTCAGGAGCCATCGTTCCAATGATCCTGGAAAAAGAAAATGCCGTAGAGGACTTTCGTAAACTGATTGGAGCTACCGATCCTTCCAAAGCAGCCCCCGGCACCATCAGGGCCCTATTTGCTAAGTCCATTGATGCCAACGCCATCCATGGCTCTGACTCTGATGCCAACGCCCAGATCGAAGGAGACTTTTTCTTCTCCCAGTTTGAGCGATTCTGAGGTTAAACATTCATCTTCGAATAATTCAAAGCCCGGAAGTTTACCGGGCTTTTTTTATAAAAAAAATAGTACTGCAAGTCATCAAGTTTTGGCTTATCGAACTCGAGTCTCCAAGACAAAATCCTTTACATTTGAAGCGCTTTTTTAAGGGCTGAAAAACGTTAAAAACCACATGGAAACCACTGCATCATTTTTCCGGGAAAAATTTGAAAACCGACACAACGGACCCACCCAGCAGCAGGTCGATGAAATGCTGAAAACAGTCAACGCACCCTCACTGGATGCCTTGATTGAACAGACCGTTCCGTCGAACATTCGACTAAAACGGCCTTTACAGTTACCGGCTGCTCAAACAGAATTTGAATTCCTTAAATCTTTCAAAGAACTCGCTTCGCAAAACAAGGTTTTTCAGTCGTTTATCGGTACCGGTTACTACGGAACCTACACCCCCGGTGTAATCCTTAGAAACATCCTAGAAAACCCAGGTTGGTACACCGCCTACACACCCTATCAGGCTGAAATTGCCCAGGGACGACTGGAGGCTTTAATCAATTACCAAACACTGGTCACTGAACTGACCGGTATGGAAATTGCCAACGCGTCATTATTGGACGAGGGCACAGCTGCAGCTGAAGCAATGCACATGCTGTTTGCTTCCAAAAAGCCTTCAAAAAAGAATGCTACCAAATTTCTGGTAGACCAAAACGTTTTTCCACAAACAGCAGATTTATTGAGGACCCGTTCTGCTCCAATTGGTGTTGAACTGGTAACCGGAGATGCCTTAAAGGTTAATCTGGAAGATCCGAATCTCTTCGCCATCTATCTTCAAAATCCTGGAAACGATGGTTCCATCCGGGATTACTCAGCATTTATCGCTGCGGCGCACGAAAAAGATATTGCTGTAGTAGTAGGAACAGATCTGATGGCATTGGTGATGATGAAATCACCTGGTGAAATGGGTGCCGACGTCGTGGTAGGTTCCTCCCAGCGTTTTGGTGTTCCTATGGGATTTGGTGGTCCGCATGCCGCTTTCTTCTGTACCAAAGACGAATACAAGCGATTGATGCCGGGTCGCATCATCGGCGCTTCACTGGATGCCTCCGGAAATCCTGCTTACCGCATGGCTCTACAAACTAGGGAGCAACACATCCGCCGGGAAAAAGCCACATCAAACATTTGTACCGCACAGGTATTGCTTAGTGTAATGGCGGGCATGTATGCGGTTTACCATGGACCGGATGGACTCAAAAAGATTGCCGGTCGCATTCACGGACTCACCTCTTCTTTGAACGCTCTGTTGAAGAGTGCAGGTCTGAAACAAACCAACGAGCATTTCTTCGACACCTTAAAAATAGAAGGTGCCGATACAAGCAGCGTGCGTAAAAAAGCCGAAAGTCTGTCGATGAATTTCCGCTACTTTGAAAATGGCAGCATCGGAATATCCTTGGATGAAACCACTTCACCGTCTGATGTGTTAAAAATCGCCTCTGCATTCGGCGTTTCAACACCTGAAGTAAAAGAGTCAATCGCCGAATGGCCACAGGCATTGAAGCGTCAGTCGTCCTTTTTGACACATCCGGTCTTCAACCGCTACCAGTCTGAACATGAAATGCTGCGGTACATTAAACGGCTTGAGTCAAAAGACTTATCCATGGTTCACTCCATGATTTCCCTGGGAAGCTGTACCATGAAGCTAAACGCCACAACGGAGATGATCCCGGTGACATGGCCAGAGGTTGGAAACATTCATCCATTCGCACCGGCAGATCAGACGATCGGGTATCAGAGGATCACAGAAAATCTGGTCGAGTGGTTAAAAGAAATAACAGGTTTTACAGGAGTATCGTTACAACCTAATAGCGGAGCACAAGGTGAGTACGCTGGACTTATGGTTATTCGAGCTTACCACAATCACCGAAATGAAAGTCACCGAAATGTGGCTCTCATTCCGGCATCCGCACACGGTACCAACCCGGCCAGCGCCGTAATGGCCGGCATGACCGTAGTGGTTGTGAAATCAGACGAGGAAGGAAAAGTTGATGTGGCTGACCTCAAAGCAAAAGCTGCTCAGTATAAAGACAACTTATCGTGTCTGATGGTGACATATCCTTCCACTCACGGAGTGTTTGAAGAAGCCATCACTGAAATTTGTGAGACCATACATCAGCATGGTGGGTTGGTTTATATGGATGGCGCTAACATGAATGCACAGGTTGGCCTCACATCGCCTGCCAATATCGGAGCTGATGTTTGCCACCTTAATCTTCACAAAACCTTCTGCATACCGCACGGAGGTGGTGGACCAGGCATGGGTCCGATTTGTGTAAACGATAAATTGAAAGAATTTCTGCCCGGGCATACGCTGGTTCAGACCGGTGGAAAAAATGCCATCACCGCTGTTTCGGCAGCACCGTTTGGTAGTGCGAGCATTTTGGCCATCTCCTATGCCTACATTTCAATGATGGGCGGAGAAGGGTTAACCAACGCAACCAAGATTGCCATTCTGAACGCAAACTATATTAAAGAAAGACTCAGCGGTCATTATAAAATTCTGTACACAGGTTCTAATGGACGCTGTGCACATGAAATGATTGTCGACTGTCGGGATTTCAAAAAAGCAGGCATCGAAGTTGAAGATCTGGCTAAGCGTTTGATGGATTATGGTTTCCATGCGCCCACCGTTTCCTTCCCTGTAGCCGGCACATTGATGATCGAGCCTACCGAAAGCGAAACTAAGGATGAATTGGATCGCTTCTGCGATGCACTCATCTCCATTCGAAATGAGGTTAGAGAAGTGGAGGAGGGAAAAGCTGATCGCGAAAACAACGTATTGAAACGCGCCCCTCATACGGCAGCCGTAATTACTGCCGATAACTGGGACCGTCCTTATGGTCGTCAGAAAGCAGCGTTCCCGCTTCCCTATGTTAAGACTGCAAAATTCTGGCCTTCTGTAAGCCGCGTGGATAACGCGTATGGAGACAGAAATCTAGTCTGCAGCTGCTTGCCTGTCGAAGAGTACGCCACTCAGGAAGCTTAATCCAACTGATTGTAAAAAAAAGCCCGACCGCAAGGACCGGGCTTTTTTTATATGCCTCTGGCTAGAGCTGTTAGT
>JBMSPY010000046.1:0-11116 GCA_049423005.1 Cyclobacteriaceae bacterium | reverse complement strand
GGTGTGCCTGTTCAGCTCCTGGAATCGGCTCGCCCGGTGCGCCACGATTTCCGCTGGAAAATTTCGGAAGAAGAATTGTTGCAACTGACCGAGCGGGCTCGTGAACAACATCCGGAATTAATAAAACTTCGGACGAAGTATGAGCAACTCGAGTACGAGCGCCTCTTGGCTAAAGAATTTTTAAAACCCCGACTTGATCTTCAGTATGCCTTGCTGAGTCAGCCGGGAACAGAACAATTGGTTGATCCGGCCAACGATTATAAACTTGGACTGGACTTCTCTTTTCCTTTGTGGTTGCGAAAGGAGAGAGCCAAGCTGAAAATGACTGACCTTAAACTGCAGAACACCGATTTAGAAACACAGCAGCAAGAACGCGATATCGAAAACATGATTCGTAGGGTCTTCAACGACCTCACCAATACCAGCGCCTTACTAGTTCGACAGGATCAAATGGCCCAATCTTATGAGCGTTTGATGGAGGGTGAGTTACTGAATTTACAGAATGGTGAAAGCGATTTATTCAAGATTAATATTCAACAGGAAAAGCTTATTCAGGCTCAGGAAAAGCTAATCAAGCTCCAGGCCGAATTTGAAAAGCAGAAAGCTTATCTCTATTGGGCTGCCGGAACGGCACCTCTTGCAGAATAAGCCGCAGTTACTTTTTTGCAGAAAAACGGTATCCCACGGACATCAGTAATAAAATCCAAGGGAAGCCATGAAAGAGCAGATCAAACCAGTCGATGGATTTCATTCCTACGGCACCTCCGGCTACCCAACGTAGCTTTCCTACAATATGAGGTTCCGGAAAGAATGGGGCTAAACCAAGAGTCAGGCATACGACAAGGATCAGTCCGGTCTGTTCTAAAATTTTTTTCATGAATCTGATTTTCTGAACGGGTAGGTCACCTGGTTTACAAACGTCTCAGGAAATTTTTCCACACCTTCAAATCCCAACGCTTCATCACGTCCGGACCGCGGAACCCACGCAGTGCCGAACAGGTAGTCCCAAATACTGAGACTGATGCCGTAGTTGACACTCAGCTTCCCTTCAGGCAAAAGACGGGCATGATGCCAAATGTGCATGTTCGGACTGTTCAAAATGTATTTCAATGGTCCCCAGGTAATGTTCAGATTGGCATGGTTGAAATGACCGATGGCTACTGAAAAAATATGAACGATAAAAAAATCCTGAAGACCAAATCCAATCATGGCAAGTGGAATGTACTGCAGACCTTTATAGATAATGGTTTCCATCCAATGGTAACGCAGGTGCGCGGCAAATCCCATTTCTTCCACGGAGTGATGAACTTTGTGAAAGTTCCATAGCCACGGCACATGGTGCAGTAACCGATGAATATTCCACTGCAGAAAATCAGAAAGAATGAAAAGAAAAAAAAGTTGTGACCAGCCTGGCCAGGAGGCAATGTTTACCGCGACTAAATTCTCTACTCCAACTGAAAACAAAAATTTATTGAATAGATCTACGGCAACATTGGAAAGGGCATTATAACCGATCAGTGAAAACAGAAAAAAATTAAAAAACATGTAGAAGCCATCCAGCCAGAAATCTTTTCGGAAGGCTCCTTGCTCTTTTCTCCAGGGGAAAATGATTTCGAGCAACCACACAAAAAGCGAAAGACCTACCAACCACCAGAAATAATTCCGCCAACTGGGGTGAAACAATTCATTGGTGAGGTAATTGAAGTAACCTGTGTAGCCGCCGATAAATGTTTGTACGATGTCTTTCATTCAATATTCAAAATTGCGGTATACCGAAAATGGAGTCTGTAACCAGGGTTACACAAGAATTTTTCAAAGTTAAGCGTTGTGTGACTTTTGTAACGTACCAGGTAATGTGCGTTAATGAATTTTATGAAAAATTATACCTCTATGAATCCAGGCGACAGCTCTCAAAAACTTAAAACAAACCAGCGTACAGTGGTAGACGTGCGTACACCAGATGAATTCAGTGGTGGCCATGTAGTCGGTTCCATCAATATTCCTTTAAATGAAGTTCCCAACCGCCTGGATGAAATTCGTGCGTTACAACAGCCATTAATACTGTGCTGTGCATCAGGAGGTCGCAGTGGACAAGCCGCGGCCTACTTATCCGGGTCAGGAATAGAATGTTTTAATGGTGGTTCGTGGTTGGAAGTAAATGGGTTGCTTTGATGCACACTCGGCAAGCAACACTAGTCACCAATACTTCTCCAACCTTTTTTTTCTAGTTGCTCCGCTGACTCCTCAACCTTTTTCTTAAGGTCATTTTTAAAGTCAGCAATTTTCTTTGCGAGTTTTTTATCAGACAAGGCTAAAATTTGAGCAGCTAAAATGCCTGCATTTTTTGCAGCATTCAGGGCTACGGTTGCCACGGGAACTCCATTTGGCATTTGTAAAATGGACAGTACCGAGTCCCATCCATCAATGGAGTTAGAGGATTTTACAGGAACGCCAATAACCGGTAGCGGTGTGCAGGAGGCCACCATTCCAGGTAAATGCGCAGCGCCTCCGGCACCGGCAATGATGACCTGGATACCCCGCTGCCGGGCACTGGTTGCATAATCTACCATACGGGCAGGAGTTCGGTGGGCCGAAACAACGGTTACTTCGCACGGAACAGAAAATTCTTCAAGGACCTGTGCCGCATCACGCATCACTTTTAAATCAGACTGACTTCCCATGATAATACCAACGAGGGGCGAGGGTTGATTTTTTTTAGTGGCCATGAATTGGAAGGTTGGATGTGCGATTATGTCTTTGATTTAACCTTAAGATGCTCTTTTACAAATGTCGCTTTTTTTCGTAGCTCGTCCATTGTTCGGCCGGTAATGGTCACGTGCCCCATTTTACGGAAAGGTTTAGTGGTGACTTTGCCATACAGATGGACGTTTACGCCACCGAGGGCTAAGCAGGCGTCGATTCCTTCATACGTGGCAGGACCGCTAAATCCATCTTCACCCAACAAATTGACCATTGCAGACGGAATCCGAATAGAAGGATCTCCCAGAGGTAATCCGAGAATAGCACGTAAGTGTTGATGATACTGCGAGGTCTCATTTCCTTCGATGGTTTGATGTCCGCTGTTGTGTGGTCGCGGAGCAATTTCGTTCACGAGAACGCTCTGGTCTTTTGTTATGAACATTTCTACAGCCAGAAGGCCTACCATATTTAATTTTTCAATTACTGTACGTGCAATATGTTGAGCCTTTTCTTCCACTTCTTTTGAGATCGTGGCGGGAGAAAAAAGAGACTCCACCATATTTTGTTCCGGGTGAAACATCATTTCAACTGCCGGGTAAGTTTTTACTTCTCCGGAAGAACTGCGCGCGACCAATACAGAGATTTCTGTTTCAAAATCAACGAAAGATTCGAGTAATCCCGGAGCATCGAAAGCTTTCTGTACATCCTCTGCTGTTCGGATAATTTGAACACCACGGCCATCGTATCCTTCCCGACCAAGTTTATGTACAGCAGGCAGAAGGTTGATGTGCTTTTTGACATCTTCTTTATCTTCTGTAAGGACAAAAGGAGCAGTAGGAATGGCGTTTTCTTTATAAAAGACTTTTTGTTTACGCTTGTCCTGAATGAGTTCGATGATGTGAGGTTGAGGAAAAACTTTTTTTCCTTCCTGCTCAAGTTGCTTAAGAGCCGTAGTGCTTACATTTTCAATCTCTATGGTGATCAGGTCGCAGGAACGACCGAAAGCAAGGACCGTTTCTGCATCGGTTAGTTTACCAACGGTGAAATTGGCAAGCCCGACACAAGGCGCCTTAGGGTCCGGGTCCAATACCTTAAAATTAAGATTCAGGTCAATCCCTGCCTGAAGAAGCATTCTTCCCAGCTGTCCACCGCCAAGAATGCCAATCTGTTGTTCAGGTGAAAATGAAGAATTCATCGAGGCCCAAAATTAGCCCCGATTTCTAAATAATGACGAATCTGAGGACCTAACTAGGAAAGCTTTTTAGCCAATTCGACCACATCATTGAATTCCACGCCGGAAAGCTTGATGGAGTAGAGTAATAACCGGATTTCCTTAACGTGAATGAGGGAATCCGATTCTGATAATTTGTACAAATGAACGAATGCCTTGATCTTTTCTTCATCCTCACAGCTGTTGATCAGCTTGATGCCATCCAGGTAGATATCCCGTTCTTTTTTGTTTTTGGCCTCGCTAATGAAAGAATCAAAAACTTCATCTGAAATATCCTCCGCTTTTCTGATGGTCTGAAAAGCTTCTTCTTCCCGACGATCAATCACGCCATCTGCACTGATTACCAGTTGAACAAGATGAAGTAAACCGAGTTGATAATTTTTACTCATTTCTAAATCCTGCAAGCAAGGTACTAAAAATACCAACCAACCTCTTAATGGCTTTTCTGTGGTATCTTAAAATGGGTTGAGAAAAAAGGGGTATAGCAAGGCTATCCCCTTTTTATGATATACGGACTCCTATTTTAACGGGTCCAGACAACTACTTCTGAAGTACCAATCCTCCTAGTCCTTCTTTAATTACCCGCTCATTGAAATTTCGGACATCAGTTTCTTCAAGTGCTTTCATCTGAGCCAGGTAGGTTTCACTTTGTTTGCTGAGATCATGGTAAAGGTCGTAACATCCTTTTGTAGGTTTTGCATCTTGATTTCCTACAATAATGCACAGCCAGTTCCACTGTTCATCGAATTGTGGAGGGTAGTTGATAGGATCCTGTACTGCCTTGTTTTTAGTCTGGGTGAGTTTATTTTCCAGCTCGGTAAGTTTTGCGGCTAATTCTGTCGCTTGCTTGCTGATGCCGTTATCTCTTCCTGCTTTTAAAGCACGATCGGCAATTCCATTTGCCTGAGTACGAATATCCCGTATCCTGCGAATGGTTTTGTGAATTTCGGTAAGCCCAGCTGAAGCTTTTAAAGAAAGGTCAAATTGATCAATCAAATCCTGGCTGGTTGCCGACCAACGTGGATCTCCCACGACGGCAAAATTTTGTCCAACGGTTTGATCACCCATGGTTAAGCGTACACTATAGGTTCCAGGTCCAGCCTTGGGTCCTGCTGCCCAGCCATAACTCAGGATGGTGCCTGGCGTGATCTCTGCTCCTGGAAAATCAAGGCCCCATACCAATCGGTTGTATCCTTCATTTACGCTCAGCGATGATTCGCGTAGCGCTTTGTTTGGTTTGGTGGAATAAACTTTTTTAACACGACCGGCTTCATCGGTGATTTCTATTCTAACAACCTTAGAACTATCAGGCTTCTCCTTCATTATAAATTGGATAATAGCTCCATACGGTGCAGCAACAGGAACTTCACTACCCCAACCTCTGGCTTGTGTTCGATAGGCCGGACGTGGGAGGAAAAGGTGCATTGGTTTGGAAGGTAAACCCTCATTCCATTGTTGAAGTGCAGACAGATCATCTAGAATCCAGAACGATCGCCCCTGTGTGGAGATGACCAGATCGTTTCGCTTAACCACCATGTCGGTTATCGGAACCCGCGGAAGGTTCAACTGGAATGATGACCAGGTCTTTCCTGCATTAAACGAAATGAACATTCCAAACTCCGTTCCGCAGAACAACAATCCCTCACGCGTGTGATCCTCTCTTACTACGCGCACAAAAAAGTCGCCAGGAATTCCTTCCGTGATGCGCGTCCAGGTTTTTCCAAAATCTTCCGTTTTGAAAATATATGGTTTGAAATCGTTTAGACGGTAGTTGTGTGCAGTTACGTAGGCCACTCCTTTGCGGTGACGGGATATGTCTATAGAATTTACGGTGGCCAATTCTGGAAGTCCGGGAGGGGTTATTTTATTCCAGGTTTTTCCACCATCATGCGTGATGTGTACAAGTCCATCATCGGTGCCTGCCCACAACTCACCTTCTGTTAGCGGTGATTCTTCCAAAACAAAAATCGTATTGTAATTTTCAACTCCGGTGTAATCAATTTGAACTGGTCCACCCGGGAATCCCTGATACTCTTTTTTATTCAAGGTTAAGTCCGGACTGATTACCTCCCAAGTCTGACCACCATTGGTGGTTTTATGCACGTACTGAGAACAATGGTAAAGCACATCCGGGTTATGGGTGGAAAGAGTTATAGGTGCATTCCACTGATAACGGTACTTGACTTCGTATAGCGGAAGTCCGTCATGCAACTGTGGATAGTCTTGTACAATTCGGGTATGCCCACGCTTCACATCGTACCGGTACAACTCTCCGGTGTAATTACCAGAATAGATGGTTCCATCGCGAGGGTCAACGGCCACATGGCCGCTTTCTCCACCCCATGTTAACCATTCCCCACCTTCAAGACCATAATAATGACCACCAGCACTGGAAACTGCAATCGAGCTGTTGTCCTGTTGAGCAGCATAAATGTTATATGGAAACTGGTTGTCCACTTCCACACGGTAAAATTCAGAGGTGGGTTGATTGTAGATGGATGACCAGCTTTTGCCTCCATTTTGTGTGACGTGTGCGCCACCATCATTACTGTGAATCATGATCAGCGGATCGTTCGGATTGATCCAGAGGTCATGACAATCTCCGTGAAGCACGGGAATGGTAGTAAAAGACTTGCCACCATCCGTCGATTTGTTGAAGCTGATGTTGTTTACATAAACAGTTTCCTGGTCCTTAGGATCTGCGAATACATGCGTATAGTACCAGTGCCGTTGCCGAAGTTCGCGGTCGCCGTTGATTCGGGTGAATTTCACACCACCATCATCACTTCGGAACAATCCTCCAATTTCATCCTCAGGTGTTTCAACGAGGGCCCAGATACGATCTGTGTTTACAGGTGATATGGCTAGACCAATTTTACCTGTGATTCCTTGTGGCAATCCGCCATCCAGCTTTTTCCAGGTATCGCCACCATCCTTTGATTGATAGATGCCGCCATCCGGACCTCCGTCGATCAGCGTCCAGGGCTTGCGCTGTACCTGCCACATTCCCGCAAAAAGTATGCGCGGGTTACGTGGGTCCATGACCAGATCCATGGCACCGGTTTTGTCGTTAACAAACAGCACGCGCTCCCAATTTTTCCCACCATCCTTGCTTCGGTAAACACCGCGCTCCGGATTTGGTCCAAATGGATTTCCTAAAACAGCTGCATAAACGACATCAGGATTGTTTGGATGAATTTCAATTCTTCCGATCTGACCGCCTTTTTCAATGCCGATAAAACTCCATGTCTTACCAGCATCTGTTGAGCGGTACATCCCTTTGCCAATGGAAACATTTCCACGCGGATCGGCAGAACCAGTGCCAACGTAAATCACATTCGGATCGGAAGGAGCTACTCGTATTGATCCGATGGAGCCTACGGAAATTTGTCCGTCGGTAATATTTTTCCAACTCACCCCGGCATCATCTGTTCTCCAGACGCCGCCACCTGTTGCTCCCATGAAAAAAGTGTTCGGCATCGAAGGAATTCCTGCCACGGCTGTTGAACGACCTCCACGTGTCGGTCCAACACAACGGTAATTCAATTCACTGAAAATCTTGTTGTAATTGGAAACCGTGACCGGAGCCGGCGCATCAGTCTTTTTCTTTTTTTGACCGAAGACCGTTACCAGTGAAAGCGAAAAAATGAAACACAGTAGGAGCGACTTTTTCATCAGGGGTATAGTTAATTCTGTTAAAGTTAAAAGGAATGTTGAAGTCCGCCCACTTGAGACATTGATTTATGACGAAAGGCAGTCCTTTTGATCGGGGTATCCTGACTATATTTGTAGGCTTCCCAAGAATTATGTCAGATAACCAACGTTTTTCGGATAATGAGTTGAACCGAATCCGCGAGGCAGTCAACCAGGCAGAAAAGAACATCTCCGGAGAGATTGTTCCTGTCTTTGTTGAGCGCAGCGGACATTATACCGTCGCCAATTACCGTGGTGTGGTCATCGGATCTCTTCTGTTTTTTGTCCTCATCATTTTATTCGACCGGTTCTTTCCGCAATGGGCCGTGTACGATCCGCTGCTCATCATGCTGATCGTATCGTTGGGAGGAATTCTGGGAGCGGTTCTACCTCAATTTTTACCCTGGCTGAAGCGCACGTTGATCACCCGGGATCAGCTGGAACACACCACCAAGCAGCGTGCTGAAACCGCATTCCTTCAGGAAGAGGTATTCAATACCCGTCACCGTACAGGAATCATGCTCTTTGTTTCATTTTTTGAACACGAAGTGATCGTTATGGCCGATCGCGGAATCAGCAAGGTGGTTGAACAAAAAGAATGGGACAATCTGGTGGCCATCATTACCAAAGGAATTTCTTCCGGAGATGTTGTTGGAGGCATGGAAGCCGCCATTCGTCGTTGCGGTGAAATCTTAACGGAGCAGGGGTTCACCAAAACTCATGACGATATTAATGAGTTGCCCGATGATCTCAGGGTGAATTGATTCCATGCTGAAATACATTTTTTACTTCCTGCTCTTTTGCGTTGTCCTGCCGACACAGGCACAACTTGCAGTTCCACAACACGCCGGTCGTTGGGTGCATGACCAAGCCGGTGTACTTTCTGCCAACACTACGGCTCAGCTCGAGGCTTTACTTAAGGCCGAACGCGACTCCACGTCCAATCAAATTGCCATTCTTATTTTGAAATCATTGGAAGGAGATGAGATCTCTTCCTTTGCCAATCGTGCCTTTCGCGATTGGAAGCTTGGACAAGCGGATAAAGACAATGGCGTATTGTTCGTTATCGCCATCGATGACCGAAAAGTAAGAATTGAAGTGGGCTATGGATTGGAAGGCTCACTCACCGACCTGACTGCCTCTCGAATCATCCGGAATGAAGTGGCACCTTATTTTCGCCGTGGTGATTATGAAAATGGCATTGCTGCCGGAACGCTGGCGATTGTAGAGGCGATTAAAGGTTCTTATAAAAATACCGGTGGAGGAAAAGGAGATAAGACCATACCTGTTCCAGGAATATTTAAGATCATTTTCTTTATTGTCATGTTGTTGATTTTTTCCCGCCGCAGGGGAGGTGGTGGAGGTTATTGGGTTGGCGGCTATGGACCAATGGGCGGTTTTGGTGGCAGTTCCGGTCATTGGAGCGGCGGTGGTGGCGGAGGCTTTGACTTCGGTGGAGGCGGTAGCTCCGGCGGTGGCGGTTCCAGTGGTTCCTGGTAATGCGCTCTTTTGGGAAAATTCACAGACTTTACCTTCACCTTCTCCTTTTAGCGGACTATTTTTGCCCGCTCAACCACTAAGCTTATGAAGCGCGACAAGACCATCTTTGATCTCATCGATCAGGAGCACACCAGACAACTCCACGGAATCGAGCTGATTGCTTCGGAAAATTTTGCCAGTACTCAGGTCATCAAAGCGATGGGCTCTGTGTTAACCAATAAATACGCAGAAGGTCTTCCTGGAAAACGTTACTATGCCGGTTGTCAGGTGGTTGATGAAATTGAAAATCTGGCCATTGAACGCATAAAAGATCTTTTCGGCGCCACATGGGCTAATGTGCAGCCCCATTCCGGTGCTCAGGCTAATGCCGCCGTAATGCTGGCCTGTCTGAAGCCCGGTGACAAAATTTTAGGTTTCAACCTGGCCCACGGCGGCCACCTCACTCATGGTTCTCCAGTAAACTTCTCCGGCAAATTATACCAGCCTGTTTTTTATGGAGTAGAACAAGAGACAGGCCTGATCGACTTCGATAAAGTAAAGGAAATCGCACTGCGCGAGAAGCCAAAGATGATTATTTGCGGCGCTTCTGCCTACAGCCGCGATTGGGATTATGCTAAACTGCGCGAGGCAGCTGATGCCGTTGGAGCTATCCTGCTTGCTGATATTTCCCATCCTTCAGGATTAATCGCCCGTGGATTGCTGAATGATCCGATGGACCATTGTCATATTGTAACCAGCACCACACACAAAACATTGCGCGGTCCACGTGGTGGTGTAATCATGGTTGGAAAAGATATGGACAACCCTTGGGGAATTAAGACACCAAAAGGTGAGGTACGTAAACTTTCCAGTCTTTTGGATAGTGGTGTATTCCCCGGCACTCAGGGTGGACCACTCGAGCATGTCATTGCTTCAAAAGCTATTGCTTTCGGAGAGGCACTTTCGGATTCCTATATGGATTACATTGTGCAGGTAGCTAAGAATGCCCGTGTAATGGCCGACGAGTTCACTTCTCGCGGATATAAAATCATCAGTGGTGGAACAGACAATCACTTAATGCTGATTGATCTGCGTCCGAAAAAACTTACCGGCAAGCAGGCCGAAGAAGCACTGATCAAAGCTGATATCACCATAAATAAAAATATGGTGCCTTTTGATACCCAGTCTCCAATGGTGACTTCCGGCATGCGCATTGGCACACCGGCGATGACTACCCGTGGTCTTGTGGAAAAGGATATGTTGAAGATTGTGGACCTTATTGACGAAGCTCTGCGCAAGCCGGAAGACGACAAACACCTCAAGGCCATTAAGCGCAAAGTGAATACCTGGATGAAAAAATTCCCACTCTTTGCCTATTAAGCGCCGCACACCCACTCTCAACTAAGAACCAAAAACTAAAAACTTTAAAATGCCTTTAGACCAGGAAGACATCAAGGAGGATAGCGGCGAAAAGGAGATGTCTTTTTTGGATCATCTGGAAGAACTACGCTGGCATGTGGTTCGTTCAGTAGCGGCGGTTATGATTTTCATGATCGCAGCCTTTATTATGGCGCCTTGGATTTTTGATAACATCGTATTTGCGCCGGCTCGTGTCGATTTCCCAACATTCAAATGGCTTTGCGCATTGGGTGAAAAAATCGGAGCTACCGAAACGCTGTGCGTCGACAAGATCAATTTTAAAATTCAGAGCCGTTACATGACTGGTCAGTTTACCATGCAGTTCATGGCGGCCTTTGTTATTGGCTTGATCATCGCATTCCCTTACGTATTCTGGGAAATCTGGCGCTTTGTAAAACCTGGCCTTTATTCAAAAGAACGTCGTTATTCCAGAGGTGCTGTTTTTGCCGTTACCTTTCAATTTGCATTAGGAGTGTTATTCGGGTACTACATTCTCTGCCCGATGTCCATTTGGTTTTTCTCCAACTATACAATCAGTGATATGATTGTGAATGAGTTTGACATCACCTCGTATGTGCAGACCGAAGTGGCGTT
>JBMSPY010000045.1:0-11178 GCA_049423005.1 Cyclobacteriaceae bacterium | reverse complement strand
CATAATTGGATAACTTTCCCTGAATGGCCATACACAATCTTTCGAAGCCCATACCGGTGTCGACGTGTTTGTTTGGCAAGGGCTCTAACTGGCCAGAGGCAAGTCGATTGAACTGAATGAAGACAAGGTTCCAGATTTCAACTACCTGAGGATGGTCGTTATTGACCAGATCTTTTCCTGGGACTTTCGCAACCTCTGCATCAGATCTGAGGTCAACATGAATTTCGGAACAGGGACCACACGGACCACTGTCTCCCATTTCCCAGAAGTTATCCTTTTTAGAACCCAGCAAGACCCGATCTTTTCCAATGAACGGTACCCATAAGTCCATAGCCTCCTGATCCAATTCCAAACCTTCTGATGGATCACCTCCCAAGACTGTCACGTAAAGTCTGTCCTTAGGAAGTTTATACACCTCCGTCAAAAGTTCCCATGCCCACTGAAGCGGTTCTTTTTTAAAGTAATCGCCAAACGACCAGTTGCCCAGCATTTCAAACATCGTCTGATGGTAGGTGTCCATACCAACATCTTCAAGGTCATTGTGTTTTCCGCTGACGCGAAGACATTTTTGGGTGTCGGCAATCCGGGTTGATTTAGGCTTGGTGTTTCCTAAAAAACAATCCTTGAATTGCACCATACCGGAATTTGTAAACAATAGCGTTGGATCATTCTTGAGCACAAGGGGTGCAGATGGGACGATTAAATGTCCTTTTGATTCAAAAAATTGAAGGAATTTCTGCCTGATCTCGAATGAAGTCATGAATAAGAGCGTTTTGTGTGTCCGGTAGATTTCCGTAGATTTATCTCCCTTTGCCTAAAAATTTGCGGCAAAAATAAGAATTTGAACAACTAAGACCTTGGCAGAGCCCTTATATAAGTACAATCCAGCAACCCTGAGCTATGAAAAAGCCAAGGTCAGGTGGGATCGCGTCCTTTTTAAGGGATTGAGTTTTATTGCCCTGACCAGTCTGTGCTTTTTGATTTTATTCCGAATACAGGGGGCCTTTTTCACTTCCGATAAACAACGTCGACTTACAGTTGAAAATAGGGCATTTGAAGAAACCCATGCCACAATGGTAGGTGAGCTAGCTTCACTCAGAGGGCAAATTGATGAACTCCGGAACTCCGAATCTGAAATTTATCGAAGACTTTACCTTTCAGACAAACAATCGGATGAAGGCCAACGCAGTCGATTATTGGATAAAAATGATCTTGATTTTTCGACCACTGAGTTTACCCGGATTTATGAACGGACCATAGAACTCGTGCAACGGGTTTCCTATGAAGCCTCAGGTTCCAATTATACGTATTCGACCTTGTTTTGGCCTGCTAAGTCCGATGTTGAAGAATTGCAACAATACCCCACACTATCCCCAATAAAAACGCTTAATGCCGAAATGATTGCCTGCGGCTATGGTTATCAAACCAATCCTTTCAATAAAAAAATATACCGTCATCTTGGCTTGGATATTCTGGCTGAGACAGGAACAGAAGTTTTGGCTTCTGGAAACGGGCGTGTAAAAGAAGTTCATCACGATAGTTCCCCTGGCGGATCTGGAACCTATATAGTGATAGACCATGGAAAGGGTTTTCAAACCCGTTATTCGAAACTTGGCAGCACCTCATTAAGGTTAGGTCAGTTTGTTCGACAGGGCCAGGTTATTGGATTGGTAGGTCAAACCGGCAGTAGTTTTGCGCCCCATCTTCATTATGAGGTTTTGGTTTCAGGAAAACACGTTGATCCTGTTACATTTTTTATTGAAAACATGGGCACTTCAGAATTGGAGGCCATTAAACGTCGGGCATCGGAACAACGCCAATCACTGGATTAATGTTGCGCACCTACTACCGATATGACCCCGATCAATGCGGATTTGTTCCGGTGATCTACAGCTTAAAGGAAGCTAGAAAAAAGTTTATTCAGTTTTTTGGGTGGAGTCTATTCACAGCTGTGAGTTTGTTTTCAGGGATGCTGATTTACTTCCCTGAGGTCATCGACAACCACTTAGTGCGGGAAAATGCTGAACAACGGGCCAATTGGAAAGTAGTTAATGACGAATTAGAAAGTCTGGCCAAGGAATTAGCAGACCTGGAAAAACAAGATGATCAACACTTCCGGGTTGCCTTAAGTCTTGAAAAACTTTCACCGGAAATTCGAACGGCAGGTTTTGGCGGACATAAAGAATATGAACTTGGGGAGGCAGAGCAGGTAGAAGAAATCAAGAATTCCTATTCCTTGGTTGCCAGTCTTAAAAGTCGAGCAAGACTTCAGGAAGAATCCTTTCGTGAGTTGAGCAAATCCGTGGAAGAAACCGAAGTAATGCTCGCAAGTAGGCCAGCGATTCAACCGATAGACAACCGGCAATTAACCAGATTCCATCCGCTTTTTGGTATGCGGTTACATCCTGTATTTGGAGATTGGCGGTCACACAACGGCCTCGATTTAACGGCCAACTCCGGCACCCCTGTTTATGCAACTGGCGATGGAATTGTTACGGTTGCTAAATACCGTGGGGGTTACGGGAATGTCATTTTCATCAATCATGGCTACGGATTTGAAACGCGTTATGCCCACTTATCCAAGTTCAAAATTGCAGAAGGAAAAAAAGTTAAGCGCGGAGAGCTGATTGGTCTGGTCGGAAATACCGGTACCTCAACCGGCTCACATTTGCATTATGAAATTCTTTACAAGGAAAAGTGGATAAATCCTATCCATTTCATGTACCGCGATTTAAGACAATCTCATTTTAACGAGATTATCCGAGAAGCAAAAAAATAAGTCTGTTTACGCTTCTGCGAGAACCCTCCTTTTATCCCTTTAACAGAGTTTTTTTAATAAAGTAAATCCGTATTAAAACGGATACAAGACCCTGATTATTAACGGGAATAAACAGATTCATTTAAAGTGATATCAATTAAAATCGCACAAATGTTTTGAGATAATGACCAATATCCGATATTTGACATGCTGATGGCTTACAAGGAAAAAGAAATAGAAAAACTGTACTATTCGATCGGCGAGGTGGCTGAGATCTTCAATGTGGCCCCTTCCCTGATTCGTTTCTGGGAATCCGAGTTCGAAATCATTCAACCTAAGAAAAACCGGAAGGGAAACCGTCAGTTCACCAAGGAGGACATTGATAATGTTCGATTGATTTTCCATTTGGTAAAAGAGAAGGGCTTCACACTTCAGGGAGCAAAAGAGATGATCAAAAATGATTCCGTTGCCATGAAGGACAAAATGGAATTCATTGAATCACTCAAACAAATCCGCGTATTCCTCCAGGAATTAAGAGACCGGATTTAATCCAGACGTTGTTTCAGTAGTTATGGAACAGGAGCGGTTAGCCCTTCTGGCACTCAGGCTTATACCTGGAGTTGGAGATAAGCTCTTTAAACACCTGATAGAGACAATCGGGTCTGCCTCTGAGGTATTTCGACTACCTGCATCCAGACTGATGAGGATAGAGGGAATAGGGCCTAGAACGGCCAAGGCCGTTCGAAATGCAAAAACCTTTCAGGAGGCCGAAAATCAGTTTTTAAAGGCCGAACAAAATCAGACCAGGATTTGCATCTACTCAGATCCATCCTATCCTAGGCGCCTTTCTACCTTA
The DNA here is from genome assembly GCA_049423005.1 of Cyclobacteriaceae bacterium. Lineage (GTDB taxonomy): Bacteria > Bacteroidota > Bacteroidia > Cytophagales > Cyclobacteriaceae > ELB16-189. Next base: position 7,564 of record JBMSPY010000045.1, on the reverse strand, counting down.
TCTGACGCGCCCACGGTATTATTCATCAAGGGAAACGTGAATCTCAACCAAAAAAGGATAGTAGCGGTGGTAGGAACCAGAAGGGCCACCGCATATGGTAAAGGCCTAACCCATGAGCTTATAAAAGGATTAAAACCATATGAGCCAGTGGTGATAAGTGGGTTGGCTTATGGTATTGATATTCAAGCGCACCTTTCCTGCCTTCAGGTCGGTTTACCAACAATAGGCGTATTGGGAAGCGGAATAGATACCATTTACCCAAATGCACACCGAAACACCGCACAAAAGATGTTATCCTGCGGAGGCCTAATAACAGAAGAGCCTTTTGGTTCAGGACCCGATGCGCACCACTTTCCGGCCCGCAATAGAATAATCGCAGGATTAAGTGATGCACTGGTTGTAATTGAGGCGGGAGAAAAAGGTGGGGCACTTATCACCGCAGATATTATGAACTCCTATAACAGGGATGTTTTTGCCTTTCCCGGCAGCTTGTTTAACCCTTGGTCAGCTGGGTGCCACCATTTAATAAAAAGCCATCAGGCGCAATTGATCACCGGTGTAGAGGACCTTATTGGGCATTTAAATTGGGATAGCCCGAAAGTCGAATACCCATCTCCTATTAGTCAAACACATGCCGATCCTTACGCCAACAGCATATTAGCTGCCTTTACTCGATTTAAGCCAATGACTATCGATGACCTGCAGTACTTAACTGGACTACCCCTAAATACGCTTTCATCCCGCCTACTTCAACTCGAACTGGAAGGTAAGTTGAATGCACTACCCGGAAACAGCTACCAACTGAGTAAAGGTTAAGTTCCTTTCTTACCAGACTTCGGAATTAAGCGAAGAATGCCTTTTCTTTGAGGAGATTCAGATTTCTATTTCATGATTCAGGAACAGGCAGACCTTACCTTGATGAATACATTCCAAATCCGAGCCAAGGCTCGGTATTATGCGGAAGTAGATCACCCAGATACCCTGAAAAAAATCATGGATTCAGAGGTGTTCCGTACGAATAAGGTCCTGATCCTGGGAGGAGGTAGTAATGTCATTTTCACCAAGGACTTTGACGGCCTGGTCATTCACCCAACTTTAAAAGGTATTTCGGTTAATTCGATTGGTTCGGGTGATCAGGTTTTGGTTACTGCTGCAGCCGGTGAAAACTGGCATGGCCTGGTAACATATTGTGTTGAGAAAAATCTTGGTGGAATTGAAAACCTAGCACTGATACCGGGTAATTGCGGAGCTGCCCCAATTCAAAATATCGGTGCATATGGTAAAGAACTAGCCGACGTTGTGGAATGGGTGGATACCATCGATCTTTTGACCGGTGCGACTCACCGATTTGGAGCAGAAGAATGTCAATTTGGCTACCGAGATAGTCTTTTTAAGCATCCGAAAGGAAAAAATTTTTTCATTTCAAGTATTACTTTAAGGTTGACCGCCAAAAACCACATCATTGATGCAAGCTATTCCGGATTGAAAGAGGAACTGCAGGCTATGGGTGAAAAAGAATTGACGATACGAGATATCTATACTTCAGTGGTATCTGTGCGAAAAAGAAAACTGCCTGATCCTCAGGTTACAGGAAACGCCGGAAGCTTCTTTAAAAATCCAGTCATCACCAAATCCTTATTTCTAAAATTACAACATGAGCATCCGACTATTCCATTCTATAATATTGATAATCAATTAATTAAGATACCTGCAGCTTGGCTGATTGAACAAGCTGGTTGGAAAGGAAAGCATGTTGGTTCCGTTGGTGTGCATGCACGACAAGCGTTGGTCATTATAAATCTCGGGGGTGCCCGCGGAAAAGAAATTTTGGAATTCTCTGAGCACATTCAGCAGGATGTTCTGCAACAATTCGGCATTCAACTTGAACGCGAAGTCAACATCATCTGATGTTCGATTTGATTTAATAAAACATCGAGTTATGTGCTTCATTTTTTTAAAATCTTCACCTGAATAATTTCTGACTTATGAAAATAATCTGCGAAAAATTTTTGTGAAATAAATTTTTCCTCTACCTTTCGATACGTTTAACAATTTTTATTAACCAAAAGCTTAAACGCTATGGCAAAAAAACCCGCTAAAAAGAAGGCAGCTAAGAAAAAAGCTGCTAAGAAGAAGAAGTAATCAGCTCACGCTGTTACTTACGAGGGGAAGTGGTCAAGGATCACTTCCCTTCTTCTTTTATAGGGGTGTTAGTAAAGCAAACTGAACAGCGCAGAAGCTGCAGCAGCACCAATCATTGGACCTACAACGGGTATCCAACTATACTGCCAATTAGAAGAACCCTTTCCTGGAATCGGCAATAAGGCGTGGGCCAAGCGTGGGCCCAAATCACGAGCAGGATTAATTGCAAAGCCGGTGGTTCCTCCTAAGCTAAGTCCAATCGAAACAATTAGAAACCCTACAATAAGCGGGTTTAAGCCTTGGGTAAAATCATTGGATCCGATAAAAAGTAGTCCTAATACCAATGCAAAGGTTCCAATAACCTCACTGATCAAATTTTGAATCGTACTGCGTATGGCAGGACTGGTTGAAAACACACCGAGCTTTGTTTCTGCTGATTCAGTTGCAGCCCAATGGGGTCCAAACTGAATATACACCAGCGTAGCACCAAGCAAGGCACCCGCCAATTGCGCCAACATGTATCCAGGCACCTGTGACCAGCTAAAATCTCCTTTTAAAGCAAATGCTAACGTAACAGCCGGATTCAAATGAGCCCCGCTTATTGCCCCTACTCCGTAAATAGAAAGCATAACGGCCAAACCCCAACCCAAACAAACGACCAACCAGCCTGAGCCCGCTGAAAAGGATTTCGTAAGAGAATTACCAGCGTTAACACCACAGCCTAAAAGAATTAGAAAGGCTGTACCAACAAATTCAGCTAGATAAGGAGTCATAAATCAATGTGATTAAATGTGTGAGGACTAATTTAAGGAAGGTTTAACTCTAAGTGTGAGCAATCCGGCCATTAACAATAAAATTCCAGCAAATCCAATTGCTGAAAGCGGGTCTGAACCTAGAAAATTTTGAAAAATCCAGCCAAAAGTCAGAGTCTGAATAATCATCGGCACCACAATCATCATGTTGATGATTCCAGTGTAAACCCCGTAGCGTTCCTTGGGAATAGAGTCCATGACCAATAAATAAGGAACTCCCATCATGCTGGCCCAAGCCACACCAAATCCAATCATTGGTGCAAAGAGAAGGTACTTGTTTTGAATGGTCATTAAAACCAATAATCCTATACCGGCCCACGTCAGACACAAGGCATGCACAAAGCGGGGGTGCATTCTCTTGGTAAGCCAAACCAATCCAAAGGCGGACAAAAAGGTAATGATGTTGTAGAATCCATTCACCAGCCCCGTCCATCCAACTGCCTCTTCATACAACGCAGAATTCTCTGCTGCGGAGGTCTGCCACACCGATCGGGCAATTGCATGGGAAATGAATTGCCAGTAGCAAAACATCGCGTACCATTGGAAAAGGTAGACCAACGCTAACCTCCACATGATTACCGGCATTTCTCTGAAAGCATTAAAGATCTCAATCAAGGGTTCCCAAAAACCTTTTTTTAGGCCCTGAATTCTTTTTATTTCTTCCTCAGAAGGTGGAACCTCAGGAGTAGTGGCCATGGAGTACCACACAGAGGCAATGGAACAAATGGCCCCAAAGAAAAAGGAACCATAAACCCAGGTTGGAATACCCTCACCTGAGCCTGGTCCATCACCTCCCAACAGCTTCTGGAATCCAAATAGGGATAGGTTGGCCAAGGTGATTCCTAAGCCTGTGAAAAAGCTTTGTGACAAAAAACCTGTAGCACGTTGCTCAGCTGGTAATTGATCGGCTACGAAGGCCCGATAAGGCTCCATAGCTGTATTGTTCGCTGCATCGAGGATCCACAATAATCCAACAGCCATCCACAATTCTCTGGAGAATGGAAAAAGAAACAGGCAGATGCTACATCCAAGTGCTCCAATCAGAAAATAAGGCTTCCTCCGGCCCCAACGAAAAGACCAGGTTCGATCACTCATTGCTCCAATTAAAGGTTGAATTAATAAACCAGTAACCGGACCAGCCAGGTTGAGCAAAGGGAGCTCTTCAGGTTTTGCATTCAAAAAAGAATAAAGAGGATTAATTGCGGTTTGTTGCAAACCAAAACTGTATTGGATTCCAAAAAACCCAACATTCATGTTGATGATTTGCCAGAATGAAATTCCAGGTCTGTTGGTGGCCATTAAGACTAGGTTTAGGTAGCCTATAAATATAGGACATACCCAAACCTCACAAACTCAAAAGGATAAATTTTTGATCAATCCTGCTGCCTCCGCGTTCGAATCCGTGAAACGAGATAATTTCCAATTTCTCTACCTGACTTTAGACCCAACTCATTAGCAGGTCGGTAATGAATACCTCCGAAGAATCGACTTATGGCCGCCTCTTCTGCAGCGTGACGGAATGAGGTAAAGCTACGGTCCGGGATCGCAAACTCGCGTTCCGTAGAATCAGTGAAGGCAAAATTATCGCCAAACAATACCGTAAGCACCTCCGATGAGGCCCCGGAAATTGTGCTATGACCGCTAGTGTGTTCAGGAAACGGAGGGGTTTGAAGCCACGGCGTCCAATCTTCATCGATATAGGTATTGATATAGGTTTCAGGACGCACCAGCCGGCTACGGTATTTTTCATCCCAGCAACTGATAAACCCTTCAAAGAGGGCTACGGCGGTCCAGGTATAAGCCTCAGCTGAACGTGCCGTTGTAAGTTGCTCTTTGATGCACGCCTGACTCGTAATATTTATCCAATGCCCTCCCGGTGATATTTTTTTATTGGCAAACATGACATGACCATTTACATTCATCATAAACGGGTTGCAATCCCAAAAACTGGCAATTTCCTTTTGCTCATCAGTGAGGCTCTTTCTTACCTCCAATACCTCTTCGGCAAGTTTGTAGAAGGCACTGCCCTTTTCGGTTGAGAAGGGTGTTGGAGGTTCCGTACGGAACTGAGCAGCCGAATCGATAACCAATGTTCTGATTTTATTCCAATGAGGCTCTACGGCATCCATGTAGGCCGGTGGTGTAGGCTTCCAGGTACCAGGATCTTTCAAAATTGTATACTTCGGGAAGGAACGGGTCTGCTTATAGTTATCCGTAGACGACCATTTGATAACCGCATCAGAAACGGCATTGCCAAAATTTACAGAGCGTTCCCAAACATCAGATGGAATACCAGAGGATTTTAGTTCCTCGGTGAGATCAGAATAATATTGTTCGAGAACATCTTCAGAAAAAATCAACGTTTTTCCTGTTTTATATAAGGCTTGCAGTGCCGCTAACGGATAAGAATAGACTTTTCCATGCTCAGGCTTAGGCATTTCAGGCATTTGTTTCAACTGTCCAGCCAAACTTACCAAAGTGGAATCAGCATGCCGTCCGGCCTCATAAGCTGCAATGGATGAATACGCATAGATTCGTGAGGCTACCGGAGGAGAAAAGATGTCAAAAACAATTCTATCGGTGATGGCCTTCATGGTCTTATGAAAGTGCGCTGGATTCTCCACTTTTGGTCGCCACTTCGATTCGTCCGTGGCACAAGAAGTCACCAGTAGAAAAACAACAACAAAACCTAAACTTAAGATCCTTGAAAAAGTCAATGTGAATGGACGCATAAAAAAGCTAAATGTGGGTTATGCTGAAAACGGTTCAAAATTAGACAATTAGTGCATTTCAATTTTTTGACATCTGAAACAAAAATGCTGATTTTGATCAGTTTATGGGCTATTTTGCAGAAGTAAGAAAAGTATACTCATGATAAAAGCCCGGGCTGCTGTTAATGCCATCTTTTTTATCAACGGATTCATGCATGCTAACCTCGCATCCCGATTGCCGAGGCTTCAAGATTTATTCAATCTTTCCAACGGAAAATTAGGCCTGGTCTTATTGTGTACCTCCATTGGAGCGGTAGTGGCCATGCCTTTTACAGGCTGGCTCATCATTCGAAATGGTAGCAAGAGAATCGGGATAGTTTCAGTTTTCTCCTATTGTTTGTTTTTTCCTTTGGTTACTCTTGTTCCGGGTATTCCAGGATTGGTTCTTTTATTTTTTATGATGGGTGTTACGGCAGGCATGCTCGATGTTTCGATGAATGCCCAGGCCGTGATGGTAGAAAAGGGAATCGGAAAACCAATCATGACTTCCTTTCACGCGCTGTTCAGTATTGGCATGGCTATCGGCGCTTTCTGTGGTTCAGGGTTTGAGAAATTGAATATCCATCTAGGGCAACATCTTGCTATGATCACATTCGCCTGTGTTGTTGCTGCTTTTTGGGTTCGCTACTACCTCATTCATGATAAACCAGAAACAAAAGCAGAGGGACCAGCGTTTCAACTTCCGAATGCAGCCATGGTGAGTATTGGTATCATTGCCTTTTGTTGTATGCTTGGAGAAGGCGCTATGGCCGACTGGAGCACAAACTATCTTGAAAAAATTTCCCTGGCTCCTAAATCGCTAGCCCCAATTGGACTCTCTGCCTTCGCATTGGCCATGACAGTCGGCAGGATTTTTGGTGATAAGGCCCGGTCAACTTATGGCGACAAAAAGCTTATGGTGACCTGTGGCATAATTTCTACAGTAGGCATTATCCTTTCCTTAATCTGGACAGATCCCTGGATGGTTATACCTGGATTCTTTCTGGTAGGATTGGGATTATCGGTTATTGTACCTATTGCTTATAGCATTGCCGGAAATTCTACCGCCGTTAGTCCTGGAGTTGGCCTTGCAATGGTTACAACCGTTGGCTATACCGGATTTCTGTTTGGCCCCCCGGTGATTGGATTTTTAGCGGATTGGGCCGACCTCAGAGTGGCCTTAGCGTTTATAGCTGTGCTGTTCCTGGCCATGACGTTGCTGAGTTTTCGTTATAAGGGAAACGCCTGAACTTTTTCAGGATTTTTCAAGCTCAAAAAGATATCCGTTGACGTAGGATTCCATTTTCTTTCGACGGTACTGCATGATAAAACGCGGATGAGCCAACGGAATAATTTGATCAAACCATTGATGTCGAGCATTGAGACGATTGAGAAAATCAAAATTTTTACCTTCCCCGAGACAGTAACTAACCTTGCGTTCAATACCAAATCCAAGTTGACGCTCCATCCATTCCGGAACATATTCCTCCACCTTCTTCTGAAGAATGGGAAGGTCATAATAGTTCAGGTTCTTGCCATCCCGGGTAAAACCAACCGGACAGACTGACGAAATAAGAAATCTACTGTAAAAGCGCTCAGCTCCTCCATAAGCAGCGATCATATGATAGATGAATTCAGAGGATAGTTCAGAACGCTTCTGGAAAGGATTGGAAATACCACAGACTGTTTCCAATCGGACAGGATCTGTAAAGGGAATACCGGTTTGACCGCCTCCGAAGCGGATGGGGAAGCGGTCAACCAGACAGGAAGCAGTGGCGTGCTCCATTGCAAATAATATACACCCGCAAGACAAACTTGTCAGAAATTGGATGGTCAAAAATGTATCAATTCTATATCGCC
>JBMSPY010000044.1:0-11264 GCA_049423005.1 Cyclobacteriaceae bacterium | reverse complement strand
CCGAATATATAGCTTAAGCCAGCTGTGATTCGCCCGGGTGTTCTGAGCTTATATTCCGTTACCAGACTTTCATCCAATTGAGCGGTTACCTCATTCAAGCGAAGGCTCCCATTTTGGTAATAATCAAAATTGTTCCAATCTGCATTGACGGATGCAGAATACACATCAGCAATCTCATAATACGTGGGTGATTCCCAGGAAACGCCAGCTTGAAGTCCCTGAACCGGCCGGGCAATGAATCCAAGTTGAAAATTGGTGCCACTACCATCCACCGTAAGCGTTTCATCCAACCGAAAACTATTGAGAGGGTTATAGTCAGTATCCAAAAATTCGAAATCAGATTCCTGATAATTTTTTCGACTTTCATACCGGATTTTCCGAATACCAATTCCTGCACCTGCAAAAAACTTATCGGCTACATTGATGCCATAGGAAAAAGTCCATTGGGTTTGCGCACCCTTGGTTGTAATTGTTTCAGATTGGGTAACATTTCTAAAATCCTCCGGATCCGGAAGAAGTCCAAGGGCGGACCAGTAATCTGTGACACCATTAACAGTAATGGTATCAATCAGATACGACTCAAAGGCCAGATTCGTTGGTAAAAACAGATCTCTGGGATCGATCGGAGAACCCTCTTCATCATAGGCGTCGTTTAAAAAATAGTCGATGATGGAGTTATTGGTATTCCTACCGGAGTAAGATATCGTTTGATTGAAGTCATTAATCCGATTAAAACTAACGCCTAATGTTCCGCTGATGATCTTTTCATGATTGAGTGGACCCTGAAGTGAAAAACCCATGAACGGAATGTTCAGCGTTGTTTGATCGCTACCTGTTTGGGTATTCAAATAATTTGATGTGCTGTTGACATCTCCATAACCCAGACTAAAGGCAAACTCTCCTTTATTAAACATTCCGAGGCCCGCTGGATTCAGGTAGGCAGAGGAAGGATCTCCGCCTAGACTTACGCCGGCTCCACCAATTCCAATCATTCGGCTTGAACCGGCTGGCGAGATGCGGGAAAAAGTTAATGCCGTTTCAGAATAACTTTGTGCGCTCAGATTTTGTATTGAGCACGCGCAAACCAACAGAAGCAGTGCTCCGCTTTTAATACTCATGAGTTAAGTAGGGTCTTAATTTCTTCCTCGACGTGCACCAGAAGAAGATCCGCTGCTGAATCCACCACCTGAAAAACCACTGCTGCGACTTCCGCTACCCGATCCAAAGCCTGAAGAGTTACGGTTGGAGTTGTTATTCGACCAATCGGATGAAGGAGCAAGATTCCACATGGAAGTTCGCGCAGAGCTTTTTGTAGTCGGAGCAACTGACCGGGTGTTTATCGAAGGATCTTGTCTCCATCCTCTCTGATAGTAATTGGAATTTCGCTCAGATGCCACACGACTGGACTGACTGCTTCTGGAGCCTTCTCCGGAAACAACCATCTGCCGGGTTCTCACATTTTGACGAGCGTCATTATTGTAGTTGATGCTGCGACTTGGTCTTTTACCGTAGACTACGCGTGGATAACGGTCGTATTGATTGATGATGATCGTATTAGGACGGTTCCAGGATGAAAATCCATAGCCAAAACCCCAATGAGGATTATTCCAGCCGAAGTTGTTGAATCCATAATTGAACATCGACCAGGAATTCCCAACACCAAAGCCCCAACCTGAAGAATAGCATGAGAAGCAACCTCCACCAATAAAGGGATCAAATCCAAAGCCATTGTTAAATCCAAATGGAGAATAGAATGGATCGTAAAATCGATTGTAGCCCCAGGCCGAATAAGGATTGTTCCAGGAGTTATGGAAGGTATTTGAAGGAAATCTGGGATCGTAGTATCGATCGTACAACTGATTGTTCACACCAATCGGCGCATAGGTAGTACTGAAGTAGTTAAAATCCTCAGTTTGCCCTTCTTCAGAAAGAGGGTCAAAATCAGGATTCAGGGAACGTCCGGCATAATTACCATCGAATTCCTGATTGATTGAATTTCTTTTTTTGCTAACTCCTGAAAACGAATCGTTAAAAACATCTTCAGTTGTTTCCTCAAATCGGGAAATATTTCTGTTGACCTTAGGCCGTGCATCCATTTCGCGCTGGCGGTCCTTGGCTGAATAATACAAATCATCTAATTCTGTCTGGCTCCAGGCCGTTACCGTGCAGGTCAGCAGAGCCATCAACATGAGCTTGTTTTTCATAGACGCAGGGTTAACGTATAACCTTAAACGAAATTGCAGTCAAAAAGGATACTGGTTTCAGGACCATGGTTAACCTTTTATATTTGCAGGCTTATCATTCAAAGATACGAAATTATCACCGCAGGATGGGAAAAGAGATCACCTCAAGGGAACAGGATTACTCACAATGGTACCTGGATATTGTTAAAAAAGCCGATCTGGCTGAGAACTCTGATGTCCGTGGATGCATGGTCATCAAACCTTATGGCTACAGCATTTGGGAAAAAATGCAGGCAGGGCTTGATAAGATGTTCAAAGACACCGGTCATACCAATGCTTACTTTCCTGTTTTTGTGCCCAAAAGCATGTTTGAGGCTGAAGAAAAAAATGCCGAAGGATTTGCCAAAGAATGCGCCATTGTAACGCACTATAGATTAAAGTCGGACCCTAATCAGAAGGGTAAGCTCATAGTGGATCCGGAGGCCAAACTCGAGGAAGAGCTTGTTGTTCGTCCAACCAGTGAGGCCATTATCTGGAATACATATAAAAAATGGATCCAGTCTTACCGTGACCTTCCTATTCTGATCAACCAATGGGCCAATGTTGTACGGTGGGAAATGAGAACTCGCTTGTTCCTTCGCACGGCCGAGTTTTTGTGGCAGGAAGGACATACCGCGCACGCTACCTCTGCTGAGGCTGAAAAGGAAACGGTGCAGATGCTTAATGTGTATGCTGATTTTGTAGAAAACTTTATGGCACTTCCTGTTATCAAAGGAAGAAAGACAGAAGGAGAACGGTTTCCTGGTGCGCTAGATACCTACTGTATAGAAGCACTTATGCAGGATGGAAAAGCCTTGCAGGCCGGTACTAGTCATTTTTTGGGACAAAATTTTGCGAAAGCCTTTGATGTTCAGTTTTCCGGGAAGGATGGAAAACTCGACTATGTATGGGGAACATCCTGGGGAGTTAGTACAAGACTTATTGGTGGATTGATCATGGCGCACTCGGACGATGATGGACTGATTATTCCTCCTCGACTTGCGCCCATTCATGTGGTTATTGTTCCCATCTTCAGAAATGAGACGGAGTTGGCGGCCATTGCTGAAGCAGCCGGAAAAATTTCGGTAGAGCTTAAAAAGCAAGGACTGTCCATAAAATTTGATGACCGAGACAATCTCAAGCCTGGATTTAAATTTGCTGAGTACGAATTGAAAGGAGTTCCGGTTCGTATAGCTATAGGTCCCCGAGATCTTGAAAATGGAACTGTTGAATTGGCCCGCAGGGATACCAAAGAGAAAATGGTTAAGCCGGTTGGTGAGGTGGGTACTTTTATTCCTCAGCTTCTGGAGGATATTCAGGCAACAATTTTCCGACGCGCACTTGATTTTCGGGAAAAGATGACCACACGCGTTGACTCTTACGATGAATTTAAGCGTGTGTTGGATGAAAAAGGTGGTTTTGTGTTGGCTCATTGGGATGGGACAAAAGAATCAGAGGCCGCCATTAAAGATGAAACTAAAGCCACGATTCGATGCATTCCGTTGGATTCTGCTGAGGAAAGTGGCCAATGCATTTACTCTGGAGCGCCATCTGCTCGCCGTGTAGTATTTGCCCGAGCCTATTAATTGCCGCCGGTTCTGTAGCTTTGTTCCTATGGAATGGATAATCGTGACCGGTTTGATACTAGCAGGCTTGCTGCTTTTGGTCATTGAAATACTTTTCGTTCCAGGAACTACCCTGGTTGGACTTCTTGGTTTCTTATTGGTATTAACCGGTGTAGCCTTGAGCTTCAATTATTTCGGCCAACAGATTGGCTGGATGACCGTGGCAGGCAGTTCTGTACTTTCTGGATTGGCTGTCTATTGGTCATTCAAAAGTAATTTGTGGACAAGGTTTTCCCTTAAGTCTTCCATGACTGGAACAGCTGTTGAGGTGATGGAAGGAAAACTTGAAATTGGTCAAGAAGGTAAAGCCCTATCCAACTTGAGACCTTCCGGAAAGGCTGAATTTGGAAATGTAATTTGTGAAGTAAAAACACGTGGTGGTTTTGTAGAGGCGGGATCTTCACTGAAAGTTTCTGAAATCTCCGGAACCAATGTAATTGTAGAGTCTTTAACATAAATCTTATTCATATGATGGACGGCGGCTTGATGTTTTTGTTTCTGGTGTTCCTTGGGATCATCGGATTTTTCATGTTTCTGTATTTTGTTCCGGTCGGACTCTGGATTACGGAAATCTTTGCCGGAGTTCGGGTAACCATTGGTGAACTCATCGGAATGAGAATCCGTAAGGTTCCACCTGGCATCATCGTGAATTCATTGATCACAGCAATTAAAGCTGGATTGAATGTAACTACCCGTGAACTTGAAACACACTTTTTGGCCGGAGGTAACGTTCCAAACGTCATACGCGCGCTTATCTCCGCTCAGAAAGCCAACATCAATCTGAGCTTTCAACAAGCTACGGCCATCGACCTTGCTGGCCGCGATGTGTTTGAGGCTGTGCAGATTTCAGTAAACCCAAAGGTGATCAATACGCCAAAGGTTGCTGCTGTGGCTGCAGATGGTATTCAGCTCATTGCTATTGCCCGAGTAACAGTGCGTGCCAGCATTCAGCAGCTGGTTGGTGGTGCCGGTGAAGAAACCATTCTTGCCCGCGTGGGAGAGGGGATTGTTACCTCTATCGGTTCGGCTAAATCACACAAAGAGGTGCTGGAAAATCCAGATAAAATTTCTAAGCTCGTTCTTTCCAGAGGATTGGATGCAGGAACAGCCTTTGAAATTCTTTCCATTGATATTGCAGACGTTGATGTAGGAGCAAACATTGGTGCAAAGCTGCAGATCGACCAGGCTACAGCCGACCTAAAAGTAGCGGAGGCAAAAGCTGAAGAGCGCCGTGCTATGGCCGTGGCACATGAGCAGGAAATGAAAGCAAAAGCTCAAGAAGCCCGTGCAAAGGTGATTGAGGCTGAAGCAGAGATTCCTAAAGCTATTGCCGGTGCCTTTACCAGCGGAAACCTGGGCATCATGGACTATTATAAGATGCAGAATGTTCAAGCGGACACGGAAATGCGTAACGCTATTTCTGGTTCCGGCAAAGGCAACCCTACCAAGGCTTAAGTTTTTTAAATCTAACCGGGTTATGCCCGGACCATCAAATGGTTTTTATAAAAGCCAAACAGGCTTCTATAACTTTTTGATCCCGAAGAATTCGGTTGTGACCCAAACCCTTCGTGCGCATCATTTTAGCGCTTGGGTAAAGTTTTATAGCCTCTTCGGCATGTTGAATCGGTGATTCGCGATCATCTTCATCATGAACAATCATCAAATCAATAGGATCCTGCAATTGGGTCAGCAGATACTCTGCTGAAAATTCCCTGAATTCTCTGCCGTATTTTAGGAGTAAGTGTTTTTTGAATTCTTCAGCAGTTTTCTCTGATCCGTTCACTGCTTTTAAAAAGCCTTTGATTACCAGATCACCGATGATCGGAGTTCCGATCATAATTAGTTTGGAGATGGGCAAGCCCTTAAATGCCGCATATAACGAAACCGTCCCACCAAAGGAATGTGCGATAACACCAACCGGTTGATTCTCACGAAGCCAAAGGGCGCGAACGACCTCTTCAAATTCCAAGACACTGGTTCTTCGACCTTCCGATTTTCCATGAGCAGGACCATCGAACGAAATGATTCGAAATCCGGATTGAATGAACGGATCAAAAAATTTTCGAAACTGTGTACCTCTTCCAGCCCATCCGTGAATGAATAAAATGCCGGGATGCTTGGGATCTCCCCATTCGTAAACTTGTATTTTCTTTTCACGAATGACTATTTGGCTTTTGCGCGCCTTTTTGACCCAGGCTTTCTCCTTCACCGGAAAACCAAAATGTAGCGGCGTAAAAAAAAGTTGTGTGAACAAACGGACTGCTAAAACTGGGGCTACTTTTTCCAACTTTGGAAACAGCCATCGTGTGGCTCGGAGTAATAAGGGCTCCTTAAAGGTCTTTTTTGCCATTGGCCCCAATATTAAAGGAGAATTGCGCCAAACCAGCTTCCGGGACAAAGGTTTTTTCCAGGAATAACACTTCTCCGTTTTTCTTGGCCAAAATAACCGTTGTGCACCGGGTGCCGTAATCTTCAGAGGTAATGTAAATCGAACTCAACATTTTTTCTCTCTCCAGACCTACCCCTGTATCCGGAAGTTGGCTGGCCTCATACCGATGTCCATCCTTCATGAAATCCACTAGTTGTTCAGGATCAATAGCGTTGTGTTGATCAACTATTTTCCGAAAAGCTTCTTTCCCCTGCGTCACCTTTGGCCACGGAGTTTCAAGCAAGTGGTTACTGATTCCATAAATACCTGGAGAAAGAGATTGTATGCCGTTGCTGGTATTTGAGTAGTAATAAAGTTTTGAGACCGTTCCAGCTATGAGGTTGAAACCATTATAGTCCTGCGCATTTTTTTGAACCTCGCTTAAGTAATCAAATGCCGACGCATTTCCGGCCAGGTAATTGGTGACCAGTTGGCCTCTTGAAGGAGCAGAAGACTTTAGCATCCTCAAGTCCCTGTAATTAGTGAGCATACTCATTCGGCCATCCTTGGTCATTCCAAGCCATGTGCCGGGTAAATTTCCGGTTTGATCTAGCAGATCCCTTCCGGCCAAAATATCTGGTCGATTGGTCCAGTAATCTGCAGATGCCGTTGGTCTGGAATAAAATTCGTCTCGATTGGCAACCAGAATCAGATCGTAGTTCGGATGATGATTAAGTGCAAAAAAGATCAGACACATCGGTTACCGGTTGAAAAGATCAAGTTGAGCAGGCAGCAATTGAAACGATTTCCGATGTAACGGAGTGATACCAATAGACTGAATTCCCTTGCGGTGTTTTGGTGTTGGATAACCCATATTTTTCTCCCAATCGTATCCCGGAAAGTTACCGGCAAGTCGGGTCATGAGATCGTCGCGGTGTGTTTTGGCCAGGATAGATGCAGCTGCGATGGAGAGGAATTTTGCATCTCCTTTTACGATGCATTGGTGTGGTATTCCGGAGTAGGGTTTAAATCGATTTCCATCGATCAATAACAATTCAGGTTTTACCTGTAGCTGATCGACGGCCCGGTGCATCGCCAGGATGGAGGCGTTTAAAATATTGATCTGGTCTATCTCTTCGTTACTGACTTCGGCGATGGCCCAGGCCAGCGCTGCGGAAGTGATTTCATGACGCAGTTCTTCCCGTTCTGATTTCGTTAACTGCTTAGAGTCGTTGAGTCTTTTGTGTCTGAATTTTTTTGGTAGGATGACCGCAGCTGCAACGACGGGGCCGGCGAGACAACCTCTACCGGCCTCGTCACAGCCTGCTTCAATACCATTTGGTGAAAAGGATGATTTCAGCATTACCGGGACCAGACAAACTTAAGCAATTCTCAAATTTTGCATTTGGGAACGATTGGTCTGGTTCACAGGTGTTGTTCATAATCAGGCCTGTTTGATCATTTGAACGGCAAGTTGGAGTTTAACCTCGTCGCTTACTACAATTCCACCGGCTTCTGTAGTGGCCGTCCACTTCAGATCAAAATCTTTTCTGTTGATGGAACCGTTGATTTCAAATCCTGCTTTTTGCTGGCCCCAAGGATCGGTCATCGTTCCACCGAAACTGACCTGAAGGGATACTTCCTTGGTAATGTTGCGAATGGTCAGGTTACCAGTTAAGGTATAATCGCTGTCTGACTTCTTGTCCAACTTATTTGAAACGAAGGTGAGCTTGGGATAGGTTTCGGCATTGAAGAAATCATCGCTTTTCAGGTGGCCATCGCGTTGATCGTTGTTGGTGCTGATGCTGTTCACATCAGCCTCAAAAGTGATTTGGGCATCACTGAAATCGGCAGCGCTGGATTCCATAGTGGCTGAGAATTGCTTGAATGTTCCAGTAACATTCGTAATCATCAGGTGCTTCACCTTAAAGTTGATTTCACTGTGT
This sequence comes from Cyclobacteriaceae bacterium, assembly GCA_049423005.1. Classification (GTDB taxonomy): domain Bacteria; phylum Bacteroidota; class Bacteroidia; order Cytophagales; family Cyclobacteriaceae; genus ELB16-189. Next base: position 3,103 of record JBMSPY010000044.1, on the reverse strand, counting down.
GCTGCATCGATTTTGTACGTAGACATAAGAATTGGTTTTAGTTATTAATTGATTATACGTTTGGATTAAAAATTTTTTCAGTTGAAGTTCATGGGCACTTCGATCATCAGAATTTCTGCTTCGGAAAGTGCTTTAAGTTGTATGGTTGCGGTATCCCAGACCCCCAAAGCATCGCGGTGACCTAGGGTGTTTCCTCCTGCCTCAACTTCACCGCTTATAATAAAGATGTACACGCCGTTATGGGGAGCGTGCAAGGAGTAGGACTGGGTGTAGTTGGCAGACCATTTTCCAAGGGTGAACCAAGCCTTCTGATTTATCCAGACGGCGCCCGGGTCATCAGGGGCTACTACCGTTTGCCAATTGTTGATTCGATTTTCAACTGGAAACGTTTTTTGATCGTAGCGTGGTTCGATGTTTTTTTCTTTTGGAAAAACCCAGATCTGAAGAAATTTTACCTCTTGATCGCTATTGGCATTTTTTTCACTGTGGGTGATCCCACTACCGGCACTCATGATTTGCACATCACCCTGTTTGATAATCTTATCTCTTCCGGTGCTGTCCTGATGGTGTAAGTCTCCTTTCAGCGGTATGGAAACAATTTCCATGTTGTCGTGTGGATGCTTACCGAAACCATAACCAGGTGCAACAGTATCGTCGTTAAGAACCCGTAAGGCGCCGAAGTGAATTCGGTCGGGATTAAAGTAGTTGGCAAAGCTAAAGCTGTGGTAACTATCCAGCCAGCCGTGATTGGCGTGGCCTCTTTCGGATGCTCGATGAAGCGCAGTCTGCATAAAATTAATGTATGTACATGTAATGGTTTAAAAAAATCAAATCGATTCCTTCATTTTGTCTAACAACTGATTGATGGTTTTAGCTTCTTGTTTAGTCAGACGAATCTGATGGTCGATGGCTGAAGTGATTTGGTTGCTGGAGTTCTGTAGCAAGGACAAACCTGTTGGGGTAAGTTGAATGACGGTTTCCCGTCGGTCTTCCTTAGAGGTGTTTCGCTTGATCAATTTTTTCTTTAAGAGTCTGTCAAGTATGCGGGGTACATTCGAATTTTTCTCAATCATTCGGGAGGCAATATCCCGAACGCACAAGGCCTCCGGGTGTTTGCCATTCAGAATCCGTAATACGTTGTATTGTTCGTGGGTGAGCCCAAAGCTTTTTAATTCCTTACTTAAAGCTGTTTTCAGCCACCAGGCACTATATAAAATGTTCAGGGCCACTTTGTGTTCTTCACTGCTAAAACGGGTACTTTTTATGGCTTCCTCAAGTCTCATGTTTCAAAAATACATGTATGTACATGTATTTTCAACAACCTGCCATTTTTTGTTGGATTAAGATGTTGAAGCCTACCAAAAGGGCCCTTGAACGCTATTTTAACTTGAATGAGCCCAGTGCCCGGTGCACAAATCAATTGGCTTCTACTGTTTTAGGCTTTGGTAAGCTATACTTGTACTATGAAAGCAGTCGACAAAAGCCCATGGCGGGTTCTTCACGAAGAATTGAGATACGATAATCCCTGGATTTCACTTTCTCAATTCAGTGTAGTGACGCCGGCCGGAACGCCTGGAATTTACGGTAAGGTTCATTTTAAAAATAAGGCAATTGGAGTTTTGGCCATTGATCAGGAACACCAAACCTGGCTTGTAGGGCAATGGCGTTTTCCGCTGAATGCCTGGAGTTGGGAAATACCGGAAGGCGGCGGTCCGTTAGATACCGATCCTTTGATTTCTGCCAAGCGGGAATTGAAAGAGGAAACCGGATTGGAGGCTGACCAATGGACGCTGCTCATGCACACCCACCTCTCCAATTCAGTTTCGGATGAGGAGGGGATTCTCTATTTAGCACAAGGGCTGCATCAACATGCGGCGCAGCGTGAGGAAACAGAAGCCGATATGAAAGTTGTTCGACTTCCTTTTCAAAAGGCTTTTGACATGGTTCTGAAGGGAGAAATTACGGATAGTCTTTCTGTAATGGCTATTCTTAAGACTGCTCATCTTCACCCAGAATTTCTCCATGCTCCGAACAACTGAACACCTTCGCTCTAATTTTTTATTGGCTTATCCCATTATGCTGAGCATGTTGGGACAGGTCATGACCAGTGTTGCCGATACGGTGATGATTGGTTGGACTGGCTCTACGCCATTGGCAGCCGCCGCTTTTGCTAATACTTTTTTTAATATCCCTTTGTTTTTCTGCGTTGGCATTTCCTACGCAATTACTCCGTTGGTAGCGAAGGCCATTGGCGAAAACAATACTTCGGATGCTGTCGCTGTCCTGCGCCATGGACTCATCATCAATCTTACCGCTGGTATTCTGGTCACCGGATTTATCTTTTCTATTCGTCCGTTAATGCCTTTTATGGGTCAGCCGGAGGAGGTCGTTCAGTTGGCTCTTCCTTATCTGGATATCATTGCTCCGGCCATTATTCCGACTATGTTGTTTCAAACGTATAGGCAGTTTACGGAAGGATTGCATCATACACGAATGGCTATGGTGATTGTCATTCTCAGCAATCTGCTCAATATCGCTTTGAATTATCTGCTCATTTTTGGTTATGTCGGATTTCCTGAGCTTGGTTTAAACGGGGCCGGTTGGGCTACCCTGATCTCACGAATTTTTATGGGAGTTTCAATGGCCTGGTATGTCTGGGCTCATGCTGATTTCAGGGTTTATAGACAGGGATTTTCTTTCGGAAAGTATTCAAGGTTATTGACCTCTAAAATGCTGCACATTGGTATACCGGCAGGAACACAATTTATTTTTGAAGCAGGTGCTTTTGGATTTTCCTCTATTATGATGGGGTGGATCGGCACCATTCCATTGGCTGCCCATCATATTGCACTTAACCTGGCAACCATCAGTTACATGACCACATCTGGAATGGGCGCCGCGGCAACCATTAAGGTTGGATACTTTCTGGGTAAACGTGATAAGTCAAATATGCGTCGGTCTGCGTTTATCATGTTTGCCATGGCTGCCGCAATTATGGCTGTATGGGCTAGTATTTTTCTCGTGGGTCGCTTTTATCTCCCTTCGCTTTACAATGGCGAAATCCATGTAGTTCAAATGGCGGCCTCCTTAATGATTATTGCCG
>JBMSPY010000043.1:0-11295 GCA_049423005.1 Cyclobacteriaceae bacterium | reverse complement strand
ATTACACCAATAATCTTACCCGGACCTAAGCCAAGGGCCTTCATGATGTCTTCGCCTGATACAGGTGGCTGAAAATTTCGGATATGATCCTTAGCCTCCACTTCTTTCATCCGCTGCTCAACCAGGTCAAAATTCTTAAGAAACCGGGTAACCTTTTCAACGTTTTTAGAGGTAATGTCGGCCCGACAAAGAATCATCAAGCCATCGATATCATCACCGGCTTCAAATAAAAGTCTCCGAATAGCACTGTCGGTAACTTCATAAGCTAAAGAAATTGGACGCAAATGAAGACGAACAAGCTTTTGAACAAAAGTCATGTTCTCTCCCATAGGCAATTTCAACCTACGAAAGATTCCAGGCGTCATACGAGCACCTTTATCTTCGTGACCATGGAACGTAAATCCATGATTCGGGTCGTAGCGTTTGGTGGCCGGTTTGGCTATATCATGCAGAATCGCTGCCCAACGCAACCAAAGGTCATTGGAAACCTTGGACACATTATCCAATACCTGCAGCGTATGATAGAAATTATCTTTGTGCGCATTTCCGCCGACATACTCCACCCCTTGCAAGAGAGCCATCTCTGGAAAAAATTGATGAAGTAACTTGCTGTGAAACAGAAGTTTAAATCCGTAGGAAGGTTTGGGTGTCAGAATTATTTTATTCACTTCATCAATGAACCGCTCCATGGAAATAATCTTAAGTCGATGCGCGTTGCGAACAATAGAGTCGAAAGCATCGGCATCGATATCAAAGTTCAATTGAGCAGCAAAACGAATGGCACGCATCATCCGAAGCGGATCATCCGAAAAGGTGGTATCAGGAGCCAATGGGGTGCGGATCATTTTTGCCGACAAATCCTGAACACCGCCAAATGGATCAATTAGTTCGCCCCAATTACCTGCGTTCAGCCCAATGGCCATGGCATTAATGGTAAAATCTCTCCGATTCTGATCATCGCTTAAAGAGCCATCCTCTACAATCGGCTTTCTGGAGTCTTCACGATAAGACTCTTTTCGGGCACCAACAAATTCTAGCTCCATATCCTGATGACGAATCATGGCCGTTCCAAAATTTTGGAAAACAGTTACACGAGTTCCCCCAAGCAAAGTCGCAACTTCCTGCGCCAGTTGGATTCCACTACCTACACAGACAAAATCAATGTCTTTGGACTCCCTGCCCAGAATCAAGTTACGGACATAACCTCCCACCACATAGGCAGGAAAACCCAGGCGTTCCGCGGCCTCTCCGACCGTCCTGAAAACAGGATTTCTCTGCAAATGATCCTTAAAATCCACTAACTCCCAATTAGAACGACAAAACTAACCATACGGCGCATATTCATAGGATTTTGTGATGCCTGAAGCCCCAAATCCGTTAACTTTGTCGGAATTTTTTCAGTAAAAAATGCCAACTGCCAAGTACATTTTCGTCACCGGAGGCGTAACCTCATCCCTGGGTAAGGGCATCATTTCCGCCTCTTTAGGCATGTTGCTTCAGGCAAGAGGTTTTTCTGTCACCATACAGAAATTTGACCCCTACATCAATATTGACCCCGGAACACTCAATCCCTATGAACATGGTGAGTGTTATGTTACTGAGGACGGTGCAGAAACCGACTTGGATCTAGGTCATTATGAGCGCTTTCTCAATATCCGGACCTCTAAGGCTAACAACATCACTACCGGAAGGATTTACAACAACGTGATTACCAAGGAACGCCACGGCGAATACCTTGGTAAGACTGTCCAAGTTGTTCCGCACATCACCGACGAAATCAAAAAGAACATTTTCGCCCTGGGAGATACTGGAAAGTACGATTTTGTAATAACGGAGATCGGCGGTTCGGTAGGCGATATCGAATCTCTACCATTTGTTGAAGCCGTACGCCAGGTGAAATGGGATCTTGGGGCCGCCAATGCCGTTGTCATCCACCTAACCTTAATACCTTATTTAAAGGCCGCCAAAGAACTTAAGACAAAACCAACGCAACACTCTGTAAAAGAGCTACTTGCAGAAGGTATCCAACCGGATATCCTGGTTTGTCGAACGGAGTATCCGCTGCCCATTGAAATTAGAAAAAAGCTTGCCTTGTTCTGTAACGTCAGCATCAATTCAGTCATTGAAGCCATGGATGCAGAAACCATCTATGATGTTCCGCTCATGATGCGTAAGGAAAAACTGGATGAGCGTGTGTTGGCCAAACTTAAAGTTTCAAATAAGAAAGAACCGAAGCTTTCTGATTGGAAGACATTCCTCGGAAAACTTAAAAATCCAACCGAAGAGGTAACGATTGGCCTGGTTGGAAAATATGTCACTTTACCAGATGCTTATAAAAGTATTGCTGAGGCTTTCATACACGCTGGCGCACGAAACGACTGTAAAGTGAATTTGAAGTGGATTTCCAGTGAAGACATTAACAAGGAATCTGTTTCCGAAACACTTAAAGGACTCGATGGAATTTTAGTTGCTCCAGGTTTTGGCGAACGTGGTATGGAAGGTAAAATCGAAACCATACGTTATGTTCGCGAAAAGCAAATACCTTTTTTTGGAATATGCCTGGGCATGCAATGTGCCGTTGTTGAGTTTGCCAGAAATGTTTTAAAGCTCAAGGCCAGTTCCACCGAATTGAATCCAAAAACCAAGCATCCGGTCATCGATATGATGGCAGAGCAAAAAAAGATCACCACCAAAGGTGGAACCATGCGATTAGGCGCCTATAAATGCCGTTTGGCCAAAGGAAGCAAAGCAGCCGCCGTTTATGGAAGCACGAATATTTCGGAACGCCACCGCCATCGCTATGAATTTAACAACAACTACCTAGAACAATTTGAGAAAGCGGGCATGAAAGCATCCGGAACTAACCCCGATTCAGGATTGGTCGAGGTAATTGAACTTAAAGATCACCCTTGGTTTATTGGAGTTCAATTTCACCCCGAATTACGCAGCACCGTGCTCAATCCACACCCGCTTTTTATTCGCTTCATTGAAGCAGCAGTTAAGTCCAAAAAATCAAATTCTTAAAGCCGATTATCCCGATTAGAAATGGATAGAAACAGTCTTATAGGTTTCACATTGATGGCATTACTGCTATTCATGTACTTTACTTTTTTTGCTCCTCAGCCGTTGCCACCCCAGCCGGTCTCGTCTGCTGACTCTGTGGCCAACGTAAGCACACCAGGGCAAATTCCTGTTAAAAATCTTCAGGAGGGTTTTACAGCAGACAGCAGCTTTCAGGCTCAGGAAATTTCACTCCAGAACGCCGACGTTTCCTTTACCTTTTCCAATATCGGTGGAGTCATAACCCGCGCTGAACTAAAAAACTACAAAGCTTATGGAGGCAGTCAGCTGCATTTAATTGACTCAGCTTCTTCACGCTTCCGCAATATTGCCATCATTAACGGAAAAGAAACAGATCTTTTTCAACTTCCATTCCAGATAACTAAACAACCATCCGAGAAGGACAAACAAGTTGAATTTACAGCCAACACCTCCGATGGCGGAATCATTCGTCAAACTTGGTCACTCGGTGAATCAGGATTCGTATTAAACTACACTTTGGAATGGTCTGGAGTCCAATTCCAAAATGACAACCTTCGGTTTTCCTGGGTGAACGATATGCCACTGGTGGAAAAGGATATCAATGATAGTCGTTCAAAAACAACCATAAACTTTTATCTGCCTAATGATGATTACGATGGATTATCGGAAACATCGTTGGATCCCGAAAACATGACCGTGCCAACCGGCTCCACCTGGATCGGAATGAAACAAAAATTCTTTTTGTCGGCGATTCTTAATGATAAAGGCTTTGGAAACGGAGAGATTGGAACAGTAGTTGATGCCTCAAAAACTGAAGTGGTAAAAACAGGAAACATTTCATCAAGTATTCCACTTAACGGAGACCAGCCTCTAAATCTCCGGTATTATTTTGGACCAAACGATCTGAAAACACTGGGAAGTGTTGCTCCAGGACTCGAGGAAAATGTTTACCTGGGATGGCCGCCAGTGAAATGGGTTAACTCCTGGTTTATTGTGCCTGTATTTCGATTTCTGACAGGCTTTATTTCAAACTATGGTTTGATTATCATAATTCTAGTGATCATCATTCGACTAGTACTGTTCCCACTCTCGTATAAGAGCTATTTGGGAATGGCAAAAATGCGACTCCTGAAACCGGAATTAGATGAGATCAAAAAGAAATATCCGGATGATCAGATGAAATTTAGTCAGGAACAGATGAAGCTGTTTTCTGAAGTTGGCGCAAGCCCCTTTGCAGGTTGCATTCCTTTGTTACTACAGATGCCTATCCTGTTTGCCATGTTCTATCTATTTCCTTCTGTGATAGAATTCAGACAACAAACCCTTCCTTTCGCAGAGGATATTTCCACCTACGATTCGGTTTTAACACTTCCTTTTGCCATTCCATTCATGGGAAGCCACATCAGTATTTACACCTTGTTAATGACCATAAGCACATTGGCCATTACCTGGCAAAACAACCAGCTTTCAACGGTAGATGGACCGATGAAATCACTTTCCTACATCATGCCAGTGATTTTCTTTTTTGTGCTCAACTCCTTCCCTGCTAGTTTAAGCTTCTATTATCTGGTAGGAAACGTTGCTTCTTTTGTTCAGCAAATTTTAATTAAACGGTTCGTGGATGAAGATAACATCCGAAAGGTAATGGAGGAACATCGTAAAAAGATGGCCACCGGAAATTCAACCAAATCACCATTCATGGCCAGGCTCTCTGATGCACTCAAGGCTAGCGAAGAAGCACGTAAGAAAAATAAACGTAGTTGAGTATATTGCCGAACAGGATAAGCCAGCATGGGAAAGATTATTGCAATAGCGAATCAAAAAGGAGGGGTTGGAAAAACAACGACAGCCATCAATCTGGCTGCTAGTCTGGCTGTTTTGGAAAAAAAGACGCTTCTCCTGGACGCTGATCCTCAGGCTAACTCTACTTCCGGATTAGGATTAAATCCTAATCACATCAAAAAAAGCATTTACGAATGCATGATTGACGGAATACCAGTTGAGGAGGCTATCATTAAAAATGACCTGCCAAATCTGTATATCCTTCCCTCCCACATAAACCTGGTTGGTGCGGAAGTTGAAATGGTAAACCTGGAGCAAAGGGAAGAAAAAATGAAAATAGCCCTTGAAAAAATAAGGGAAGAGTACGACTACATCATCATTGATTGCTCCCCTTCATTAGGACTTATTACCATTAATGCATTGACTGCGGCCGACTCAGTGATTATTCCAGTCCAATGCGAATATTTTGCACTCGAAGGACTAGGTAAATTATTAAATACCATTAAAATCATACAGACGCGGCTAAATCCGAATCTGGAAATAGAAGGAATTCTGCTAACCCTTTACGATTCCCGGACATCCTTGGGCAACCAAGTAGTCGAAGAAGTGCGTACCCATTTCCGAAACATAGCCTTTCAAACCATTATTCCAAGAAATGTCAAACTGAGTGAATCACCAAGCTTTGGATTACCAGCCATCATTCATGACGCAGAAAGTAAAGGTGCCATTAGTTATCTAAATCTGGCACATGAGATTATTGAGAAAAACCTGGTGACCAAATGAGCAAGAAAATAGCATTAGGCAGAGGATTGAAATCTCTACTGGAGGATACTCCAGCATCGGAATCCGAATCAATTGGTACTACCCCGCCTGCTTCCAATTCCGGAATGTCAGAGATTCTCCTTTCCGATATCGAAGTCAATCCATTTCAGCCACGTCAATACTTTGACCAGGAAGCCCTAAAAGAGCTTTCAGAATCCATAAAGGTTCACGGTATTATCCAGCCTCTGACTGTGCGCCGATTGGGTCCAAACAGTTACCAACTGATTTCAGGAGAGCGTCGTTTCCAAGCCTCCAAGCTTGCAGGACTTAAAAGTGTTCCGGCTTACGTACGGCAAGCCAATGACCAGCAGATGCTGGAGATGGCGTTGATTGAGAATATTCAAAGGGAGAATTTAAATCCCATTGAAGTAGCCCTTAGTTATCAACGTTTAATCTCCGAGTGCAACTTGAATCAAGAAGAGCTCGGGGAGCGTGTTGGTAAAAACCGATCTACAGTCACCAACTACCTGCGATTGCTCAAGCTGCCTCCGGATATACAAATCGCCCTTCGAGACAACATCTTGTCCATGGGTCATGCTCGGGCCATACTGGGCGCGGAAACACCCGATCGTCAGATCTACCTTTTTAAAAGGATAATCAATGAGGACCTTTCCGTAAGAAAGGTTGAGGAGATGGTCCGGAAAATGCATGATAATCGTGGTGGAAAATCGGAGCAGGATTCCTCATCCCCGGCAAACCGGGAAATTACCCAACTGCAATCCAAGCTCTCTTCACATTTTGGCACTAAAGTAGCAATCAACAGTGATGGAAAACGAGGTGAAATTAAAATCCCCTTTGTTTCGGTAGAAGATCTTAACCGTATTTTAGATATCCTGAAAGTTTAATGAGTTTGTCCAGATTATTTCTGCTGACAATATTGTTTAGTGTATTTGCCAGGGTGCTTTATGCCCAGGAACCCTCTGATTCGACTTTAATTAAAGAATTGGATTATAGTGAACGCTTCAATCCTCGGCGTGCCTTGTTCTATTCTGCCATTCTTCCAGGAATGGGTCAGGCCTACAATAAGAAGTACTGGAAGATTCCAATTTTTTATGCGGGATTTGCGGTGGGTATTTATGTAACCGGATTTTATCAAGAGCAGTATGTCGATTACCGCAATGAGCTCTTAAACAGCCTTTCAACCAATTCATTTCCTAGCACACCTAGTAATTTTACAGAGGCTACATTGAGAAGAGCTGTTGATTTTTATCAACGCAAACGCGATGCCACCATAGTATTTCTAGGTATAGGCTATCTGCTTCAAATAGTTGACGCCCATGTTGATGCTCACCTAAAAGATTTTAAATACAACCCCAATCTAAAAGTAAGCCTGGAACCTGTAATTCGACAAGATGGATTTACCGGAACCACCAGCGGATTAGGCCTTACCTTTACCTTTTGATGGCCATGAAAATTGCACTGATCGGATATGGCAGGATGGGTAAAGCGATTGAAGCCTTAGCTCAAGCGAAAGGCCATACCCTTCTGATCTATGACTTAGGGTCAAACCTGTCTACCCTAAAGACTGCTGCTCCGGATGTAGCCATTGAATTCACCCACCCTGAGGCAGCTGCTGAAAACATCCGAGCCTGCATTCAGGCTGGAGTTCCTGTAGTCAGCGGAACAACAGGATGGTTGACAGAAAAAGCTAGCGTAGAAACATTCTGTCTTGAACAAGGAGGCTCGTTTTTTTATGCGTCCAATTTCAGCCTGGGTGTGAATATCTTTTTTAGATTAAATGAGTATCTGGCCACCCTGATGAGCCGTCAGTCCGGATACCAGGCGTCCATTACAGAAATACACCACACGCAAAAAAAAGATGCTCCAAGTGGTACAGCCATTACCCTTGCAGATGCTATAGTTAAAAATATTCCAGATTATACTGGATGGGCGCTGGACTCCACGGATCCCAATGTGCTGTCCATTCATTCTGAACGGAAAGATCCTTTTCCAGGGACACATGTCATAACGTATAACGGAAAGACTGATGAAATCAGTATTACGCATCACGCCCATTCACGGGAGGGATTTGCTTCGGGTGCATTAGCCGTTGCAGAGTGGTTACCCGGCAGAAAAGGTGTGCTTACAATGAAGGACTTCCTGTCTTTCTGAACAGCCTTCATTTTAAGAAATTTGGCTTTATTTGCAGGATTAAACCCTGAAAATTCGTGAATTCACTTCTTCTTGTTATCCTCTTTTTCCGAATCGGAGCCACCATTGGTTACTGGAGAATATTCCAAAAGACAGGCATCAAGCCCTGGATAGCTCTTATTCCATTTTGGTCTGAATTCAAGATCATGGAACTGGTTGGAAAACCTAACTGGTGGATTATTTATTTGCTCATACCCATTTTCAACATCTTTGCCTACTATATCCTGATTTTTGACCTCATCCGATGTCTTGGTAAGGAGTCGATTTGGAGCCAAATCATCTGTATTTTTGCCTTTTATATCTACTTACCATGGTTGGCTTTTCAGAAGGAAACCAAATACTTAGGTAAGGTAGATACTCTACCAGTACCAATTAAGTCCCCGGTAAAGGAGTGGACAGAAGCCATAGCCTTTGCGGTTATAGCTGCTACATTAATCCGCTGGACAATTATGGAGGCCTACACCATTCCAACGCCTTCTATGGAAAATAGTCTCTTAGTTGGTGATTTCCTCTTTGTCAGCAAGTTTCATTACGGAACCCGAACCCCCGCCACACCCCTTCAGGTACCTTTAACGCATCAAAAAATATGGTTTACAGAGGCACCTTCCTACGTTGAATGGATTAAACTTCCGCAGTTTCGTTTACCGGGACTAACCACCATTAAACGGGGAGATGTGGTGGTGTTTAATGTGCCAAGGGATGAGGAAAATAACTTTATGATCTACGATACTACAAAGTGGAAATACTTTCCTGTAGATCTAAAGACCAATTACATCAAAAGGTGTGTGGCTGTAGCTGGGGATACCTTTGAAATTCGGGATAAAGTCCTGTATGCTAATAATTTAGCCCAGGACCAGCCACCACAATCCAGATATCAGTATCGGGTTGTCGCCAGTGACGAGATCAATGAGCGCAATTTTGAGAAAATGGAACTTGACCCTGATGATCTTACCTACCAAGGTCGGAATGACTTAGGTCAGGCCGAATACGTCATGCATCTTACCCAAGAAAACAAGGAAAAGATAAAATCCTTTCCTTTTATAGTTAGCATAAACGACATCTCGGCCACTAAGGAGTTTGGATCACAACTCTTTCCTTTTATTGACTCTCTGAATTGGACAGTGGATAACTATGGCCCGCTGGTTGTTCCGGCTAAAGGGATGAAAATAACCATTAATGACTCTACACTGGCCTTTTACGGCATGGCCATTAAAGATTATGAGTACAATAGAAATGTCACCATTTCAGGTGGTAAACTTTTTATGTATGGCTCGGAAGTAAAGGAATATACCTTTAAGCAGGATTATTACTTTATGATGGGTGATAATCGAAATAATTCTTTGGACTCCCGCTATTGGGGATTTGTTCCTGAAGATCACATCGTCGGTAAAGGTTTCTTTATTTGGTTGTCACTCGACCAGTATGGAACATGGCTTAACAAAATACGCTGGAGCAGATTCCTTAAGCCAATTAAATAAGCTTCTATTCCAGGATTTCCCCTTCTTTAAGAGCCTGGGAATCATAAACCATTTAGACCGTTTGAATGGTTTAATTAACTGGAAATCAGTTAATTAAACCTCGATAGGCGAAGTTGAGTAATGCTAGAGAGCAGAGCCTATCAGTTAACTCAAACTGAAGTTAGGTACCAAACGATTTCACCGGTTTTATTCTGAAGTGTTGGAAAAATCAAAGACGATATAACGAACTATTTAAGGAGTCCTCTATGCAGCTAAGCAATACTTTGAGATGTGGGCTATTAGTGATTTGAGTAGGCATCATTAACACAAGGGTACCAATCAATGGACCTTCATTTCCATTGGTAAGAACAACTTTAATTTTGAGGGAAGGGCAAAAAAAAGCCCTGCAACTTGCAGGGCTTTTACCAAGATTATCTAATTCTTAGTTGTTCACTAAGGAGAAGTCAACACGACGGTTTTTACGACGATTTGATTCATTGTTGTTAGGAACAATAGGGGCACGCTCACCAAATCCTTTAACAAGAACTCGGTTTGCAGGAAGACCCTGTTCTACCAAGTACTTCTTAACTGATTCTGAACGAGCATCGCTCAATGCCTGGTTCGCTTCATCCGTTCCAAGATCACAGGCATGACCAGTGATCAAAAGAGAATACTCAGGAGAGGAATCAAGGAAGGATTTAAGCTGATTCAGCTTTGAAGTAAAGGACTTACCTAATTCAGATGTTCCGTATTTGAAGGTAACCATCTCGGAACCATTCAGGAGTGAAACTGCACCGTTCAAATTTGATTTTGACTTGGACGCTAAATTGGTAACAACTTCAGTAGCTCTTGAGCGAGAAACAGTACGGTCTTCAACTGCATTGTTAGATGGTTTAGTATCCTTAAGGGCACTTTCTGCTGCAAGGCGAGCACTCTCTGCATTTTTCAAAGCAGACTGAGTATCAGCAAGTTTGGAACGTAAGTCACCAATTTCTTTGGCAGAAGTTGTTTTACATTCATCTACCTGCTTAAGGGCATTAACCAGGTCATCAGCTTGCTTTTTCTCATCGTTACGCTTCTTTTGAACAGCTTTTTCACCTGCGTGAAGTATGGCAGGGATCATATAGCCAACCGTTACTGATGGACCAGATCCGGAGATTCCAAGGTCTACGTTCAACTTATTTTGAAGCATAGTAACTTCTAAACCAATTTCTTTTCTTGTTTTCTGGAAGTCATTGCCTAAAACTCCTTCTTTCAGGATACCCATACCACCAAAAACAGAGAAGGTGTTGTTGATTCGGATGTTTCCACCAACAATCTCCCGAACGTGTTTACCATTGGGGATAGATGGAGAATATTCAGCAGTTACGTAAAAGCCGAGTCTCTTAGCAATCAGATTGTGTACGCCAAGGTTAGCGCGAACCGCAGTAAAGCCTTCCTGAGAAGTTTCAGTCTTAAATCGATTGAAATAAAGACCTACGCCTGGATCGAAATACACATCCTGAGCAAAACCAGAACCAGAGATCACGCAAAAAGCTAGGACCAAGTAGTAAAGATTTCTCTTCATAATTTATTGATTATTGCGCAAAATAAGCAGATTATTGATACTTAACAAAGTCGGTTAAGGAAAAAACGAAATTTTGTTGAATTTCAGCACAGAAAACAAAATTACAGATATCAATTAATTGATTACCAATTAATTAGATCATACCCAGTTTCCTTCAAAAAACGATTGGTTTGGCTAAAATGATTGCAACCAAAAAATCCTCGGTAAACACTTAACGGAGATGGATGGGGTGCTTCCAATACCAAGTGACGTTTCCGGTCAATAAAAGCACCTTTTTTCTGTGCATAGGCGCCCCAAAGCATGAAAACCAGATTGGCCTTGCGTTCGGCCAAAAGGCGAATCACTGCATCTGTAAATATTTCCCAGCCTTTGTTTTGATGAGATCCAGGCTCCCCTGCGCGAACCGTTAGTATAGCGTTTAGCAGCAATACTCCCTGATTGGCCCAACGCTCTAAATCTCCATTTTCGGGCCAT
>JBMSPY010000042.1:0-11729 GCA_049423005.1 Cyclobacteriaceae bacterium | reverse complement strand
CGCTACCTAAAGGACGTCCATCCTGATCAGAAAGAAATGTTAAGCCTGCTTTATGTGAGTCCGCTAAAATCTTATTTAACGCTGCATGTTCATTTGCGCCTGACGGAAATTCCCGATAACCCCAATTGATGGCCACTTTATCAAAGACTCCAATTTTGTCATCGTAAGCCTGACTTAAGTCAACTTTTCCATCCTTCAGTTTCACCACAGGGTGAGGATAGTCCATAACGGAAGCCAGGTTTTCTGCTGATGAGGAATAAGCATGTGACAAGCCGAGCGTGTGGCCAACTTCATGTGCAGAAAGCTGACGTAGACGGGCCAAGGCCATTTGCTCCATTTCTTTTGTTACCGGTTTGCCTTGTTCATAAGGAGCCAGAAGACCTTCAGCGATAAGAAAATCCTGACGTACTCGAAGTGATCCCAGGGTAACATGACCTTTTATAATTTCTCCAGTTCGGGGATCCATCACTGATGACCCGTATGACCATCCACGTGTACTGCGGTGGACCCAATTGATCATATTGTAGCGAATGTCCATCGGATCAGCATCCTCAGGAAGTAATTCAACCTGAAAGGCATTGATAAAACCAGCTGCTTCGAAGGCTTGATTCCACCAACGTGCCCCATCAAGGAGTGCTGAGCGAATGGGTTCAGGTGTTCCTGGATCGAGATAGTAAATAATTGGCTCCACCGCTTCACTGCGCTCAGCGTTAGGATCTTTCTTTTTCAGACGATGTCTTGAAATGAACCTCTTTTGAACTGGTTCGCTGATGGGTGTTGCATAATCCATATAGCTGATACCTGGAGAGTAACCGGCCCGGGGATCGAATACGCGTGGCTTATAATCGCCATCGGGTAATTCAATAAAGGAGAGGTGTTCACGAACGGTTACACTTGAGGCTGTGGGTGCTACACTGGATATGTAGCCACCGGTTGGATTTCCGGTGAAAGTCAGTGTTACTTCAAATTCACTGTTTTTAGGGAAATTTTTGGTTCGAGGAAGATATAGTGCTGACCGAGATTTATCTAGTGTATACGTGCCTTGCTGGGTGGCTCTGAGTTTTCCTGCAACCTCGTGGACATCCTGAATCAGAAAATCTGTTAGGTCAACCAAGATTTTACCATTTTCTTCAGCTGCCACCTGAAAGCCCCACAGCACCGATTGGGCAAAGGCTTGTTCAACAGCCAGACGTTCCATTTTATTTTCGCTGGTGGCCCGAAAACCATAGTTGACCTCCGTTAAGAGAACTTTGGGGCCACGGCGATCGAATTTCACTACTCTTTCTTTTCCAAGTTGATTACGATCCAGTCCGATATCGTTTGATCCTATACCGGCTGTAAGAGATTCGACGTACATGAATTCTGTATCGAACTTATCGATCAGTAAAAAGATTCGGTCTTGTTTTTCGTCGTACCAAAAATCAAAATAGCCTGGAAACTTTTTCATCCCAGCTGTTTTAGCTTCAAGGGCCGAAGTCGGTTTAGCGGTGGCAACGACGGGTGTTTCTGTCTGCTTTTTTTTCTGGGCATAGAGGTTAACACTAAAAAAAGCGAGTACGCTCAGGAAAATAATTCTCTTCATGATTGTTTTTGATTTTTGTACAGTTTGCTAAGGATCAATTCGCTTCCAAAATTTTGAACAACTCGTCCAGGTGCGGAGTGACGATAATCTCTGTCCGGCGATTGAGTTGTTTATTTTCATTTGTCGAGTTCTGGACAAGAGGTGAAAATTCACCCTTTCCGGAGGCTGTAATTTGCCTGGGGCTTACACCAGCTTTGGTGAGGATTCGGGTGATGGACGTTGCACGTAAAACCGAGAGATCCCAATTGTCTTGCATAAAAGGAATTGGTTTGGCCATTCCGACATTATCGGTATGACCTTCAACGGTGATCTGAATTCCTTTTTGATCTTTAAGTGCCTTGGCCAGTTGCTGCAGTGCCGATACGCCTTTGGTGTCTACTTCGATAGAACCTGATTTGAAAAGCAATTGCTCAGCGAGTGAAACGTAGACTTTCCCATTTTTGATTTTAACAGTTAAATCACTTTCCTTAAATGACAACAGGGCGTTAGAGATTTGGTCCTTTAAGGCTTTTACTGCTTTTTCTTTTTGGCTCAGAATTACCTCGAGTTCTTTAACCTTTTTTTCGCGGTCAGCGAGACTGTTGCTTAGTGAATCGTTAACCTTTCTGGTTTTCTCCAGATTCTCCTGAATGGCTAAAAGTTGCTCTTTTTGGGTGCTCAGGTCACGATTCATTTTACCACTACTGTTAAGCAGATTTTTATAGTAGGTGTTGAGTTGGTTGTAATCAGTTGTTAAGGTGGTAAATCGTTGGTTTAATCCTCCAATCTCGCCGGTTAGCTGGATACTATCCTGTTTTAGTTGTTCAACCTTGCTGTTGAGAGACCGATTGGAAAGTTCGGCATCGTTTAATTTGGTTGAGCGGTCCATTAGCTCACTTTCTGCCCTGATTTTCTGGGCCAGCATTTCATCAAATTTTTTCTTCGAGACGATGCAGGAAGAGAGTAATAGGGTAAGGGATAAGGTTATCGCCAGTGATTTTTTCATTTTATCGTGAATAGGTAGATAATGGTAAAATTAACGAGAATTCATCTGACGGCAAGACCTGATTATGCGGTGAATCTTTACTTACCTTTGTCGCCCATTTAATACCAACACGTGAATTATCTCTCTGCTGAAAATATTTCTAAGTCCTACCAAGACCGCTGGCTTTTTCGCGGTCTTTCCATTGGTATAAGTAAAGGTGAAAAATTCGCTTTGGTGGGAGAGAATGGGGTCGGAAAGACCACACTCATACGAATTTTGACGGGGGAGATTCCACCGGATGAGGGCCAGGTAATTTTTCGTGAAGGAATCCGTGTGGGCGCCTTGGTTCAACAACCAGTAGCTGACGCAAAGGCCACACTATCCGAAATTCTTTTTTCGGAAGAAAATGAAATTGCCAGGGTGGTACGGGAATATGAACATTGTTTGCATCATCCTGATCCTTCTGATGACAAGATGCAGCAGTTGCTGATTCGTATGGAGGAGTTGAATGCCTGGGATTATGATGCTAAAGTCAAGGAAATTACCTCCCGACTTGGTATTTCTGATTTGGATAAAACCTTTGGTGAACTTTCCGGCGGTCAGCGCAAAAGAGCTTTTTTAGCAAAGCTCCTTTTGTCAGCGCCTGATCTGATTGTGTTGGATGAACCGACCAACCATCTGGATCTGGATGCCATCGAATGGTTGGAGAGTTATTTATCCGGAAACGACATTACAGTATTGATGGTCACGCACGATCGCTATTTCCTGGATAATGTGGCTAAAGGCATTTTAGAACTGGACAGAGGAAAACTGTACCGATACAATGGCAACTACGCCTATTTTCTGGAAAAAAAATCAGAGCGTGAGGAAATGCTAAAGTCTGAGGTGGCCAAGGCGCGCAACCTGCTTAAAAAAGAATTGGAATGGATGCGGCGCCAGCCGAAAGCACGGGGAACCAAGGCCAAGTATCGTGTGGATGCCTTTTATGAGCTTAAAGAAAAGGCTTCCCAAAATCTTAAACGAGAAAAACTGGAGTTGGATATCAGCGAGGCCCGTCAAGGCGGAAAGATTCTTGAAGTCAATCACTTATTCAGTTCCTATGGTGATTTGGTCACCGTACATGACTTTTCTTATACGTTCAAAAAGAAGGATCGTATTGGTATTGTGGGTCGGAATGGAGTTGGAAAATCTTCATTCCTCAATCTGCTTACTGGAAATCTGAAGCCTGAAAAAGGGGAGGTTATCCCGGGGCTAACCACAAAGTTTGGATACTTCCGTCAAGAAACGGAAGATCTCAATCCGGCCAACCGTTTAATTGAGGAGGTTAAACAGATTGCGGAATTTATTACTCTTTCCGATGGATCTCAGATCTCAGCTTCAAGATTTCTTGAGCAATTTTTATTTCCTCCGGAAAAACAATACACCTTCATCGAAAAATTAAGTGGGGGTGAAAAGAAGAGGCTTCAGTTGTTAAAAGTCCTGGTGCGCAATCCAAATTTTTTGATTCTGGATGAGCCAACCAATGACTTCGATATGGATACGTTGAATGTGCTGGAGGAATTCCTTGAGAAATTTGCTGGCTGTTTGTTATTGGTATCACACGACCGCTACTTTATGGATCGCCTCGTGGATCAGCTTTTTGTGTTTGAGGGTGATGGTAAAATTCGGATTTTCAACGGAAACTACTCGGATTATCGTGCACAAGAATCGGATGTAGTCGTTGTAGAGGAATTGCCCATTCAGGAAATAAAAGAACAGCCTTCCTCAAAGGGGGGATCGAAAAAAGTATCCTTCAATGAAAAGAAAGAATATGAGCAGATCCAGAAAGAAATTGAATCGCTTGAAGCTGAATTAAAAACGCTGGAGGAAAAGCTGAACTCCGGATCAAATGATCACACGCATTTGGCCACAGTCAGTTCCAGAATCAAAGAAATTACAGAAGCGATTGATGTGAAAACAATGCGCTGGCTGGAACTGGAAGAAAAAATCTCGTCGGTCGGAAAATGATGGACCTGGAGAAATTCAAGCAGGAGTCTACCCGTCGTTCAGCTGAAAACAAGAAATTCTTAACTCGGCTGAGACGGGTAAATGATCGGGAGCTTGATGAGGTCTTTCATGAGGCACACGACCGAGTCTTCGAAGAGACCGACTGCCTTTCTTGTGCAAATTGTTGCAAAACGACCAGCCCCATTTTTTATGAAAGTGATATCGATCGGCTGGCTTCTGGCCTTCGTATTCGTCCTAGTGAATTTATAGAGCGCTACTTGCGGATTGATGAGGACCGGGATTATGTTTTAAAATCATCCCCTTGTCCATTTTTGATGGAAGATAATTATTGCGCTGTTTATGCTTTCCGGCCAAAAGCTTGTCGGGAGTATCCGCATACCGATCGGAAAAAAGTTGGCCAGATTTTAGAACTCACCCACAAAAACACGATGGTGTGTCCTGCTGTTTTAAAGATTGTGGATGATGTTCGGAAGAGGATGGAGGAAAAATAGAAATCCCGAGGCATTGCTGCTCCGGGATTTCTATTTGTATCAACTGAATTGAATCTAGGCCAATTGGGCATCCATTTTCTGTGCGAGCACAGATTTGGGTACAGCGCCAATTTGTTTATCAACTACCTGACCACCTTTGAAAACGAGGAGTGTAGGGATCGAGCGTACACCAAAACGCACGGTGGTATTTGGGTTCTCGTCCACATTTAATTTAGCGATGACGGCTTTTCCTTCGTATTCGCCGGCAAGCTCTTCAACCACAGGTCCGATCATTTTACAAGGACCGCACCATTCAGCCCAGAAGTCTACGAGGACAGGTTGATTTCCATTAATGACCTGATCAAAATTAGCATCGGTGAGTACAATAGCTTTTCCCATGTATGGTTAGATTTTGGTTTTTTTAGGAGAACGCAAATATAACTTAAAAAGTTCCCCTGGTTCTTCAGGATTGCTTCCAAAGCCTGCCCGGACCACGCGATTTTTTTTAGTTTTGCGTCCTTAAATCCAGGACTTCATGCCAGGAATGGAAAATATTCGCAATTTCTGCATCATTGCCCACATCGACCATGGTAAGAGTACCTTGGCTGACCGGCTTTTGGAGTTCACCGGAACCTTAAATGAGCGTCAAATGATGGCTCAGGTTCTGGATAATATGGATCTGGAGCGTGAAAAGGGAATTACCATCAAAGCCCATGCAATCCAGATGTCCTATAAGTATAAGGGACAGGAATACACCTTGAATTTGATTGATACCCCCGGTCATGTGGACTTCAGCTATGAGGTTTCCCGATCGATTGCGGCTTGTGAGGGTGCTTTGTTGGTTGTGGATGCGGCCCAGGGAATTGAGGCCCAAACCATTTCCAACCTGTATCTGGCCCTGGATCATAATCTGGAAATCATTCCTGTTCTCAATAAAATTGATCTTCCTGCCGCTATGCCGGAAGAAGTAACGGATCAAATCGTTGAGCTTGCCGGTTGTGACCGAACATCAGTTATACGTGCTAGTGCCAAACAGGGAATAGGTATCGAAGAAATTTTAGCAGCGGTAATTGAGCGGATTCCTGCCCCTAAAGGAAATCCAGATGCTCCATTGCAGGCCATGATCTTTGATTCTGTTTTTAACTCCTTCCGCGGAATTGAGGTCTACTTCCGGGTTTTTAATGGCGTGATCAAAAAGAACGACAAGGTTAAGTTTGTTAACACCGGAATGGAGTATAACGCCGATGAAATAGGTGTTTTGAAACTGGATAAACTACCGGCGCAGGAAATCGGGACTGGAAATGTAGGATACCTGATTTCAGGAATTAAAGTGGCTAGTGAGGTAAAAGTCGGAGACACCATAACTCATTCACATCGTGCGGGCGAGGCTATTCGTGGATTCGAAAATGTTAAGCCAATGGTTTTTGCCGGAATTTACCCGGTGGACACCACTGAGTTCGAAGAACTGAGGTCTTCTATGGAAAAACTTCAGTTGAACGACGCCAGCCTGGTATGGGAGCCGGAAACATCGGCAGCTTTAGGATTTGGATTTCGTTGCGGCTTTTTGGGAATGCTGCATTTGGAGATTATTCAGGAGCGTCTGGAACGTGAATTCAATATGACCGTGATCACCACGGTCCCTTCCGTACAGTTCCGGGCCATGCTCACCAGTGGCGAGATTGTAGAAATCAATGCGCCGAGCGAAATGCCTGATCCAACCCGGATTGAGACCATTGAAGAACCCTATATTGCAGCTCAGATTATCTCAAAGTCAGAGTATGTTGGTTCGATCATCAGTCTCTGTATGGATAAGCGTGGCCTCATTAAAAATCAAGTCTATCTTACTTCTGACCGTGTTGAATTAACATTTGACATGCCGCTTTCGGAGATCGTATTTGATTTCTTTGATAAGCTCAAAACCATATCGAGGGGCTATGCATCTCTGGATTATCATTTAATTGGATTCAGAGATTCCGATATGGTGAAGCTGGATGTGATGCTGAATGGCGATAAGGTTGATGCATTAAGTGCAATCGTTCACCGATCCAAATCCTATGAGTGGGGAAGGAAGTTGTGTGAGAAACTTAAAGAGCTCATTCCTCGTCAGCAATTCGAGATTGCCATTCAGGCCGCTATTGGTCAAAAGATTGTCGCTCGGGAAACATTAAGTGCTTTGCGGAAGAATGTGTTGGCCAAGTGTTATGGTGGAGACATTTCCCGAAAGCGCAAGCTGCTTGAAAAGCAGAAAAAAGGAAAGAAGCGGATGCGTCAGGTGGGAAATGTAGAGGTTCCGCAGGAAGCATTTATGGCCGTACTAAAAATCAATTAAGGAATGGGTACACCAATGACCTTTCAACTACTTGATGGGAAAAAGGTTTCTGCCGAGATAAAAAGCGAAATTGCTTCGAAGGTTTCTGCTCGTCGTGCTGCCGGTAAAAAAATTCCGCACCTTGGAATAATTCTTGTTGGTGAGGATGGTGCCAGTTCTACTTATGTAGACGGAAAAGTTCGTGCGTGTAAGGATGCAGGATTTCAATACAGCTTGTTTCGATTTGCTGATACAATTACAGAGGAACGGTTGGTTCGACAGGTAGCAGCGCTGAATCAGGATGATGAAATTGATGGTTTTATAGTTCAACTGCCATTGCCTCCACACATCTCTGTAGAAAAGATTACTGAGTTGATTCGCCCTGATAAAGATGTGGATGGCTTTACCAATCAGAACTACGGAAGCATCACTACGAAAAATCCGCTCTTGATGCCAGCGACTCCGTTTGGTGTGATGGAGCTGTTGCGCAGGTATTCTATTTCAACTGAGGGAAAGCATGCCGTTGTGGTTGGTGCCAGTCGTTTGGTAGGAGCACCCCTCAGTATGATGCTGGCTGAACATGGAAAGGCTACGGTAACCATTTGCCATAAACTAACACAGGACCTTGGAAGGCATACCCGATCTGCTGATCTACTTTTTGTCGCTGTGGGAAAACCAGGACTTATTGGAGCTGATATGGTAAAGGATGGTGCCGTTGTGGTTGATATTGGAACTACACGTGTAGCCGATGCTTCAAAGCCCTCTGGCTTTACTTTGAAGGGAGATGTCGTGTTTGATGAAGTGGCGCCGAAATGCAGTTACATTACGCCGGTGCCCGGAGGGGTTGGTCCTATGACCATTGCTTCCCTTTTACTGAACACCCTTCGTGCCGCGGAATTGCGTGACCGCTAACGCTTAATTTTCTGAAGTTGATGCGAGGTTAAAATCTCGTCGCTCTCTGTGCTTGCAAAAGGTGCATTTGTAATGACGGGTTAAAACTCCCTTTTCTGTTTCAGTGGCAGGCACGGTGATTTCTTCCCCCGTAACGCGCAAGGTTATGTAACCACATTCGGAACACTCTATTGGATGTAAGGTTTCATCGTATTTTTCAATACGCTTGTAACCTGTCTTATCATCAATCCACACATCATAGTTGAAACTGTGAATACCACCGGAATTAGCTTCTTCAGCAATTTGCGATGAATCAAGGTGCGCATCCTCTTCCGACTCGGTAAGTTTTCGCATCACGTTACCATCAGGAGATAATCGGGGTTTGTTGCGTAATACCTTTAATTTTTCTTCCAGCTTTCCAACATAATAAATGCGGACCAGGCTGTCTAACAGTTGATAAAAAAGGATGGCTGCGCAAATTGAGATAAAGAACCTACCGGCAAACCAAACCATTCCCTTGTTTTCAATCCATTCTGAGATCAGTGTGTTGGAATAGAATACGCCTGCTATCAACATCCCAATTAAAAAATACCATAGGAATGTGACCTCTTTATCTGTGATAAAATCGTAACGCTCCTTATAATCCTTAATCCTAGTCTTTCTGATGTTATGGAAGATCAGAATTCCAAGTGCGACGGCTGTCGACACAAGGGCAAGGACAGTCATAAATTGATTCCAGTCTGCAATAAATTCGGGATAATCCATCATATTCTTAGGATAAACAACATACAAAGTAATCTTTTTGTTTGATTCGAGAAAGACTCTGACATGTTCTGGGGGGTCCGATTTGGTAATCGGAAACGGTAAAAATTCACTTTAGGATTATTCTTCCGAACATTTGTTAATAGAAGATATTTTGATTTTTTTTTAAAAATCATTGAACGACAAGGCAAAATTCTTCAAACTTGTAAGATGATCGGCTCTGAAATTGTTTGGAAACTAACCCAAGGCACTTCTGAAACAGAAGGAATGGCCTTTTCATGGAAACAGACAAAACCCTGATCAACTTTTTAATTGACCACATCTGACCGCCCCGATAAAACGGGGCGGTTTTATTTTATGTAGTGAAGGACAAACTAACAATTGTTCCATGTATTTTGATGAAGACACGGTATTGTTCATGGATGGGGCATTTATCAATGCCTCTGAAGCGGGTGTAAACCCTTATGGACAAACATTGCATTATGGTATGGGCGTTTTTGAAGGCCTTCGGGCATATCAGACGGTCCATGGCACCAAAATTTTTAAAGCAACTGAGCATTTCAATCGTCTTGCTGAAAGTTGCTCCCTGCTAGGCATGCCCTTTGATTATTCTACTGAAGAGCTTACGCAAATCAGTTACCAGCTTTTGGAGAAGAATGAACTAACCTGTGCTTACATCAGGCCACTTGTGATTGGTTCGCCACGGATGACCCTGGAGGCTGCATCAACCACCACTGTGATTATTGCAGCCTGGAAGTGGGGAAAATATTTTGGTGACAAATCTTTACGTGTCTGCATTTCGTCTGTTGAGCGAATCAGTCCACGTGCTTGTCGTGTCGAGGCCAAGGTAAGCGGTCATTATGTTAATGCTATGATGGCGGCTGCAGAAGCTAAAAAACGTGGCTATGATGAAAGCATCATGCTTGATGGGAATGGTTTTGTAGCTCAGGCTCCAGGTGCCAACCTATTCTTTGAGAAAGATGGGACCCTCTATACTTCTCCAGAAGGATCGATCTTCCCGGGGATCACACGAAAAACGGTTCTTGATATATGTCGTCAACTGGATATAACCGTCATCGAAAAAAATTTTAGGGCTGATCAATTGCTGGAAGCTGATGCCGCCTTTTTGTGCGGAACGGCAACGGAAATTACTCCCATTATCTCAGTGGAAGGCCATCCTATGAATTTGCCATGGGAGAGATCACTTTCCTTCAGTATTCAGGAGGCTTTTAAGAGTCTGGTTTTGGATAAATCCTATAGCTACGTTATTGTATGAGTTCCGGAATACTTAATAAGTACAGTAGAATCCTTACCCAGGATCCAACACTTCCGGCCTCGCAGGCAATGCTTTTTGGTATTGGACTTACTGAGGCGGACATGAAGAAGCCGCAGGTGGGAATTGTGAGCACCGGTTATGATGGGAATACGTGTAACATGCACCTGAATGGTCTCGCTCAAAAGGTAAAGCAGGGAGTTTGGGATAAGAATCTGGTGGGCCTAATCTTTAACACCATTGGTGTAAGTGATGGGATCAGTAATGGAACAACTGGAATGCGCTATTCCCTGGTGAGCCGGGAAGTAATTGCCGATTCCATAGAAACTGTTTGTGGAGCTCATTTTTATGATGGCTTGATTGCCGTAGTCGGATGCGATAAAAATATGCCGGGTGCACTAATCGCAATGGCTCGGCTGAACCGTCCAGCCATAATGGTTTACGGAGGTACTATTGCCGGTGGAAATTGGAAGGGTCAGGAACTCAATATCATCTCCTCCTTTGAGGCTCTTGGTGAGAAGATTGCAGGTAAATTATCGGATGAGGACTACCAGGGAATTATTAAAAATTCGTGTCCTGGTGCTGGTGCCTGTGGCGGAATGTATACAGCCAACACTATGGCTTCAGCCATTGAAGCATTGGGCATGGCATTACCTTACGGCTCTTCAAACCCTGCACTCAGTAAAGAAAAAAATGATGAATGTCTGACCGCTGGAAAGTTCATTCTTAATCTGTTGGAAAAAGATATTAAGCCGCGGGATATCATGACCCTCAAGGCTTTTGAGAATGCGATCACTACTGTGATGGCACTTGGTGGCTCGACCAATGCTGTTATTCATTTGATTGCAATGGCGCGCGCAGCCGGAGTGAAACTTACGTTGGAAGACTTTCAGCGTATCTCAGACCGAACGCCTTTAATCGCGGACCTCAAGCCCAGCGGAAAATACCTAATGGAACAGCTACATAAAGTTGGTGGCGTTCCTTTGGTTCTGAAATACCTGCTTAAAAAGGGAATGCTCCATGGTGATTGTATGACCGTGACCGGAAAGACCGTAGCTGAAAATCTGGAGGAAGTAAAAGAAATCAATTTTGAGGACCAGGATGTTATTTATCCTATTGAAAAACCACTGAAGCAATCTGGGCATATTCAGATTCTTTCTGGTAATCTGGCTACAGAAGGTTCAGTCGCCAAAATAACCGGCAAAGAAGGGGAAGTTTTCAAGGGGCCTGCACGTGTTTTCAACGGAGAGTTTGAGCTCATGGAGGGTGTGCGTTCGGGTAAGATTCGATCTGGCGACGTTGTTGTGATTCGCTATGTTGGTCCTCGTGGTGCTCCAGGTATGCCCGAAATGTTAAAGCCCACTTCTCTCATCATGGGGGCTGGTCTAGGAAAAAGTGTAGCCTTAATTACCGATGGGCGTTTTTCTGGAGGCACGCATGGTTTTGTAGTGGTTGAAATCACGAACCTTGGA
>JBMSPY010000041.1:0-11900 GCA_049423005.1 Cyclobacteriaceae bacterium | reverse complement strand
GATAGTTGCATGAGAACTGGAAGGAGATCCTATACACACCCTGTGTCGCATCGAAAATGTAACGAACCCCAAAACATTAGGCGTTTTCTTACATGCCACTGTTGAGGAGTACCTGAAACAACACCATCCCGTTTCTCCGGTCCTGGAAGGTCGCGCAGTGGCCACCGACCAGCCTCAAACCCTACTCACACAACTACAAGGCACTACCTACCGCTTTCAGTAATCCTCAGGAATTTTCTGATTTGTCCTGATTATCTTCGCAGTCAATTTTCAGCGTTTATGAAACCATCACTGATCCTGCTGTTGCTTACCGTTGTCATTTCATCGGGCTGCGGACAAAACATCTCTCCGGATAAAATTAAAGAACACGTTACCATCCTGGCCTCAGATGCCTACGAAGGTCGTGGTACAGGTACAGCTGGCGAGGAAAAAGCCGCACAATACATCGAGTCGCAATTCAAAAAACTCAAGCTGAAGCCCATGGGCGATAACGGCACCTACCGGCAAACGTTCACCTTTAAGGGTGGCATGCACGGAACAGGTCAGGAAGGATCCACCAAAAACGTTGTCGCCTATCTGGATAACGGCGCCCAACACACCATTGTATTTGGTGCGCACTACGATCATCTGGGATTAGGTAACGACGGCAATTCTCTGGATGCCAATCCAAAAAATAAAATCCACAATGGTGCAGATGACAACGCCTCAGGTGTGGCCGGAATATTGGAACTGGCTCGTCGCTTTTCCGACAAGAAAAAAGAAAATCACAACTTCTTATTCATACTGTTTTCCGGAGAAGAACTTGGATTGTACGGATCTAAATACTGGACAGAACATCCTACTATGGATCTCAATAAAATCAACTACATGATCAATCTGGATATGGTCGGAAGACTGGATGAAAAAAATGGATTGTCGGTGAGCGGTTCAGGAACAGCTGCCGTGTGGGAGCCGTTACTGAAAGAATTATCAAAAGACCGGTTGCTGATTAAAACCGACTCTTCCGGAACAGGCCCCTCCGATCACACAAGCTTCTATCTTAAAAATCTGCCGGTGTTGCATTTTTTCACCGGCTCACATAGTGATTACCACAAGCCATCAGATGATGCTGAAAAAATCAATGCAGAGGGCGAAGCTAAAATTCTTGATCTCATCGTAGATCTGGTTAATGCAGCCCCCACCAGCGAAAAATTAGCGTTTTTACCCACCAAAAACAGAACCACCGTAGCCCGCAGCGCCTTTAAGGTAACCATGGGCGTAATGCCCAGTTACTCTGCAGATGTGGAGGGTTTAAAAGTAGATGGAGTAAGTGAAGGAAAACCGGCACAAAAAGCAGGACTCGCCACCGGTGATATCATCCTGAAGATTGGTGAAATCGAGGTGAAGGGAATCGAAAGTTATATGGATGCGCTAGGTAAATTTGAAAAAGGTCAGACCGTGCCCGTAAAATTCAAACGTGGAACAGAAATACGTACCGTAAACATTACTTTCTGATTCAGCGATGGCGGTGAAGAAAACATTTGCAAGTGATAATTATGCCGGCGTTCATCCAGAGGTCATGGCGGCACTGGCCTTAGCCAATAACGGACATGAAAGTTCCTATGGAGCCGATACCTTTACTCAACAGGCTACCAGTCGATTCAAAGAGTTATTCGGAGATCAAACAGAAGTATTTTTTGTTTACAACGGAACGGGAGCAAACGTGCTGGCCTTGTCGGCCTTAACCCGATCCTACATGTCGGTGATCTGCGCAGAAAGTGCACACATCAATGTGGATGAAAGCACCGCACCAGAAAAATTTACCGGATGCAAGTTGTTGACCGTACCTGCACCCAACGGTAAAATCAGACCGGAACAAGTGGAGGCCCGAATTATCCGCGTAGGCGATCAGCATCATCCACAGGTTAAAGTGATTTCCATTTCACAAACAACGGAATACGGCACTGTTTATTCAACGGAAGAAATCAAAGCCTTATCCGATGTGGCCCATCGTCATGGGTTATTGCTGCACATGGATGGTGCGCGTATTTCAAATGCCGCGGCGGCCTTATCCATGGACTTCAAATCGTTTACAATTGAGGCTGGTGTGGATGTACTTTCGTTTGGTGGTACAAAAAATGGATTGATGTTTGGCGAGGCCGTCGTTTTTTTGAAACCGGAATTGGCCAAAGAATTTCAGTTTCTGCGCAAACAGGGTATGCAATTGCATTCCAAGATGCGGTTTATATCAGCACAATTCATAGCCTTACTTTCAAACGATTTGTGGAAAAGAAATGCTCTACACGCCAACACGATGGCGGCCAGACTGGCACAGGGTCTCAAAGGCATCAAAGGTGTTCAGATGACACAGCAAACGGAAGCCAATGGAATTTTCGCCATTCTTCCGCCAGCAGCAATTTCAAAAATTCAAGAGCACTCTTTCTTTTACGTATGGAATGAGGCCACTTCGGAAGTACGCCTGATGTGCAGTTGGGACACCACAATAGAAGATATTGACGGATTCATTGAAGCCGTCCGCAGCGCCTTGGAGGGCCTACACTAAACATGAAGAGCAGACTGCTCTTTCTCTCCCTGATCTTTTTGTTCTGGACAGGATTTTTCCTGGTCTGCAGAATCCTATTTCTTCTTTTTCACATCGATCAAAGCGCAAGCCTATCAGCATATGAATGGTTCATGATCAATGGACTCGGCTTGCGCATGGACCTTTCCATGGCCGGATACCTGACCTTACTTCCGGCAGTAGGGATGATCTTTTCGTTTGCAGTTTCAGATAAAATCATGGTTAAAATCATTCACTTCATCAACCTGGTTTATCTCATAAGCTGCAGTGTTATTGTGGTCGCTGATCTGGAACTGTACCTACATTGGGGATTCCGCATGGACGCCACACCTCTGCTGTATCTGCAACCTGAAGCCCTGGCCTCTTCAACTACTTCCAGACTTCTTTTTTTAACGATCATCTGGATATTGCTTACCGGAATCAGCGCATTCCTTTATAAAAAATTTGTAATCGGTTTTCCGTTGCAACCTCCAAACAAGGTTACTCAGCTGTTACCAATTGGACTTTTTGCAGCGTTCCTTTTTCTACCCATTCGAAGCGGAATCGGTGTGGCTCCACTCAACACCGGATTCGTATATTTTCATACGACTAAAAGTTTTCCGAACCATGCGGGGATTAACGTGGTCTGGAATTTTTTCAGGAGTGTGATTTATCGGGATGCCTTACGGTATCCAACCGATCTGGCCGACAGGGATTCTTCCGAAAAAAGAATTCAAAAACTTATGTCCAAGCCAGATTCAACAACGTTGGTGCTGAATACCAGCAAACCAAACGTTCTTGTTATCATCCTGGAGAGCTACACTTCAAAAGTAATCGGCGCATTAGGCGGGCGACCAGAAATTGCACCAAACCTCAGCTCCTTAATTCAGGAAGGTTTGATCTTTGATCAGGTTTACGCCAGCGGGGACCGCACCGACAAAGGAATCATCTCCATTCTCAGCGGCTATCCGGCACAGCCTCGGACATCCATCGTTAAATTTCCATCCAAATCTCAAACATTACCCAACTGGCCGGCAAAAATGGCGGATCTCGGCTACCGCACTTCTTTTACTTACGGTGGTGATCCAAAGTTTGCGAATATTGAATCGTATCTCTACATCAGCCGTTTTCAATCGATCACTCAGGAGAAAAATTTTCCTCGTGAAGAAAAACGCAACAAGTGGGGTGTGCACGATGAAGGTCTTTACCGTCAACTGCTTCAGGAGTTGGATACGGCCTCAGCTCCATTTTTTAAAGTAGCCCTCACCTTAAGTAGTCACGAGCCGTTTGATGTCCCTTCGAAAAAACTATCGCAAGGTTCCTCGCCAGAGGAATTGTTTTTGAACTCATGTCGGTATACCGACAGCGTTACCGGAGCCTTTTTAAAAAGTGCCCAACAAAAATCCTGGTGGAAGAACACGCTTGTCGTCATCACCGCCGATCATGGGCATGCCTATCCAGGCAAACGCGAAGAGATGAACAAAGAACGCTTCCTGATTCCATTAGTATGGATGGGCGGTGCGCTTCGAGACGAATACAAAGGCCAACGGATTTCTGTCACCGGTAGCCAAACGGATCTGGCCAATACCCTGCTTCATCAATTACAGGCTTATGATGATCAATTCCGTTTCAGCAGAGACCTGCTTGCACCCAATCCCACTTCATTTGCCGTTTTCACGTTCAATAATGGATATGGCGTTGTTACTCCGCATTCAGATTTTATTTGGGATTTTGAATTTAAAAGGCATCTGATCTATAATGGTCCTGTTCATCCTGATGCCGAAGAAACCGGACGAGCATTTATGCAGGTGCTTTTCAATGATTACAACGAACGGTAACTTTGATAAAAAGTAACCCCGCCAACATGAGAAGAAAGTTTATTTTATTTCTGTTCCTGGCGGGATGCTCCGGCCTGTTTGCACAGGATTTTGGGCTTTCCTTTTCCTACTTCGTTCCACGCAACGGTTCTTTTTCCACACCCGTAAGCCCGTTCTCTATTCGAGGTCTTGGCGTAGACTTTGGAAAAGTCATCTCCTTAGAGACTGGAGCAAGCCTTTATCGAATGAGTGGCTTGAACATCATCGGCTTACCCTTCGAAAACGCAGAGCCTATGGCTGGTCCTAATCTGACCTTGCTTATTCCAGGAGAAATTGTGTTCAGACTTAGAGGAAAGAAAGCTGAATTCAATGTGAATGGAGGAGGCTTTGTTTATAATGCCTTCTTCCAAAAACTAAATGAAGGAAATATTGACCGGGCCATCCGTGCATATGAAGGATGGCAGCTGGCTAATGCTGACCTGAGTTATTCATCCAAACCAGGAGCAGGGTGGAAGGCAGGTGCTGAATTTGTTTTTGATGTAACCCGGCAATGGGGACTGAGCTTTGAGGTTAATTACTTAGCTGGTTCTTCCGCACTTCCACTCATGGGCACCTATGTCGGACTCAATGCCGACAACCAACTCATTGAACGTCCGGCTGATTTTAAAAATGCAAAACTTGATTTGACTGGTCTCGAATTTTCGCTCTCTATTCTAATGAGGGGACGCCGTTAAGCGAAGCCGCATCGATTACCTGCTTGCCTGCAATAAAATAAATCTGATCAGATTTTTTTGGCGTTACCGGATGACGGCCGGTAAAGGCACCAAACGCTGGAAGTACCATTTGATTATTACTAATCCAAAAGCACGGAAATGTTTCAGAATCTCTGCCCTTTCCTCGGAGGGTTATCGCAGGATGGATATGCCCGCAAATCCTGAAGAGGCCATCGGAAGCATCCGAAGGCTCGTGCTTCAAAAGAATTTTGTGATCCAGAAACAACTCCTCATGGACCACAATACCATATTTGACATACTGCCGCTCACTCAAAATATCATGATTGCCGGTAACCAACTCGAACCTGATGTCACTAAGTGATTGGACAAGTTGACCAAAAGATTCCCACTCTGAGTTGTAGTGACTATGAAATAAATCCCCTAAAAAAATAATGCGTTGCGGTTTGTGCTGAAGTGCCAGTGAAATCAAATTCTCCAGATTGGTTTTATTAGCCCTCAAAGGAACCGGTATTCCAGCCCTCCGGAAATGATTCGCTTTTCCCAGATGCAGATCAGAAAGTAACAGCGTTCGTTTTCCAGGAAAGAAAACAACCTTTTCAGGCAACAATACCATTTCATTTTCCGCAACCCTTATCTGCACTGCTCGGTTCACACAATTTATTTAAAAACTAACTTTTTATTTACTAACTATTTATTTTTCAAATAATTACAAAAGATCAAAAGACAACAATTCCTTAATATTAGACATTCCAGGCATGAGAAGGATCAGTGCTATTATTGTTGAATTTGTTTATCATTAAGGCCCCAAAATAATACCTATGTTCGATCTGGATGTTTCGATGTCTCTGCTGCTGATTCTTTTTATTCTGGCAGCCTGTTCTTTTGAATTTGTTAATGGTTTTCACGATACCGCCAATGCGGTGGCTACAGTTATTTATACCAATACGTTAAAACCTTGGTTTGCCGTAATCTGGTCTGGCATTTGGAACTTTTTAGGTGTTTACTGGGGTGGTATTGCCGTGGCCATGGGAATTGTAAACCTACTTCCCCTGGAGTCTTTAATGGACCAGAACCTTTCACATAGTCTATCCATGGTTGCGGCACTTTTGATAAGCGCCATATTCTGGAATGTGCTAACCTGGTATTACGGCATTCCTTGTTCTAGCTCTCATACATTAATCTCCGCAATTATTGGTGTTGGTATTGCCTACTATTTGTTACCAGGTGCAGCTGGAGACGGAGTCAACTGGACTAAGGCTAAAGAAATCGGACTTTCGCTTTTGCTTTCGCCAGCGGTAGGCTTCACGCTTACCATTCTGCTGATGCTTTTGCTTCGCATGCTGACCCGAAAAACAAAAGAAGGCGAAGATTTATTTAAGGAACCAAAAAAGAATACAGCACCTCCTTTCTGGATTCGTGCCATATTAATTGTAACCTGTACACTTGTAAGCTTCTTCCACGGCTCAAACGACGGTCAGAAAGGTGTAGGTTTAGTTATGCTCATTTTGATTGCCATCGTTCCAACCTATTTCGCATTGAATTCAGATGTTGACCTCTCCAAACTTCAGGATCCACTCTACAAAATTGAACAATCTCTTAGCCGGATCGATTCAACTTCATTATCCGAAAAAGACCGCGAGACGTATTTAAAGGTCTCTGCCATTCAAAGCGGGCTGACTGCTCAATTCACCTCAGCTAAATCGGTAAGTGAAATTCCTTCTGCAGACCGCTTCTCCATTCGCCGCGATGTTATGGTGATGGATAAAGGGGTTAAAAACCTTATCAAACACGACGATGTGGTCATCTCTACCACCGACGAAAAATCATTAGAAACCAACATGAAAAGTCTGCGCAAAGTGACAGACTATTCTCCAAGCTGGGTTTTGTTGATCATCTCACTTTCACTTGGTATTGGAACCATGATCGGATGGAAGCGTATCGTTCGCACCATCGGTGAAAAGATTGGAAAGGAGCACCTCACATACGCTCAGGGAGCCAGTGCAGAGATGGTAGCTTCATTCACCATTGGAATGTCCAGTTTCTGGGGATGGCCGGTGAGTACCACTCAGGTACTTTCTTCTGCTATTGCCGGCAGCATGGTGGCCAGTAAGGGTGTAAAGAATCTTCAACCTGCTACAGTGAGAAATATTTTGCTCACCTGGGCATTGACATTACCGGTTGTAGTAACCCTTTCAGGATTGCTATTCCTGCTCTTCAGAAATATTTTTGAATAAGTCTCCTGACTACTCTTTATAGGGTAGCCAGGTCTGTGTTCTGAAGAACGGTCCCAGGTAACCGCGGACCTTAAGCGTATTGTCTTCTAACCAGATTTTACAGCGGTAGATTTTTCCGATCTGCGGATCAAGAATATCGCCGCCTGAGTATTCGCTGCCATCCTTTTTCAGATTGCGAACGATCTCCATGCCCTTCACCTTCATTTTATATCTGCTGTCAGATGGATCGCATGCGGTGCAGATAGGATCTGGGTCTTTCCCTGGACTGGGAAAAATGGAAACCACCTTTCCGAAATACTTACCGCCCCTTTCAAAAATTTCGACGACAGACCGTGGCTTGCCACTGGCATCATCGATGGTCTTCCATCTTCCTGTAATTTGGGCTTGTGCTGAAAAACCGGCACCTAGGAAAAAAAGGGCTAAAAAAAAGTTTTTCTGGGCTTTCATAGGTGGAATTTGGCTCTAAAATAGCCCGGGAATCAGCCAAACGTCAAGAACCATGATTTTTTTAGCTGAAACGCCCCAGAGAACCGAAAAAACGTATATTTGCCCCCTCATTTTAAAACCTATTTTATAAACATGAAGAATTACGAGACGGTATTCATTTTAAATCCCGTTTTGTCTGAAGATCAGGCAAAGGATACTGTCGAGAAGTTCGTGAAGGTTTTGACGGCCCAGAAAGCAAACGTTATCAACGTTGAGCGCTGGGGGCTTAAGAAGCTGGCTTACCCAATCCAGAAGAAGAGCACCTGTTTCTACAAGCTGATCGAGTTCGAGGCAGAGAACAACGTGGTTTCCGTATTGGAAACTGAATTCAGGCGCGATGAAAGCATCATGCGATTCCTGACTACAGCCCTTGACAAATTTGCAGTGGAGTACAACAACCGCCGCAGAAAGGGTGAGTTTAACAAGTCTAAAAAAGATTCTAAAAAAACTGCGGAGGAGTTATCAGCATGAGCTTACAAAATGAACCCATCAAACGCGCAGAACCGAAACCAAAGTACTGCCGCTTCCGCAAAAACGGAATTCGTTACATCGACTATAAGGATCCTGACTTCCTACTGAAATTCATCAATGAGCAGGGAAAAATTCTTCCCCGCCGCTTGACTGGCACTAGTGCCAAGTATCAGAAGAAAGTAGCGCAGGCTGTAAAGCGTGCTCGCCACCTGGCCATCCTGCCATTCCACGGAGACGGACTTAAATAACCCTTTAACCTGAAAAGAACATGGAAGTAATTTTGAAACAAGACGTTCAGGGACTGGGCTACAAAAATGACCTGGTTAAAGTAAAACCCGGATACGGTAGAAATTACCTAATCCCGAACGGCATGGCCTTGATGGCCACTGAATCGAACAAAAAAATGATGGCGGAAAACACCCGCCAAGCTGCACACAAAGCTGCCAAACTGAAACAAGATGCTGAAGCTCTTGCGCAGAAAATTGGTGATTTGACTGTGGAGATCGGCACTAAAGCCGGAGAAAGCGGAAAGATTTTCGGTGCCATCACCGGAATTCAGGTTGCTGACGTCCTCAAAGCAAAAGGCTTTGATGTGGACCGCAAGCGCGTAGCCTTCAAGTCACAGCCAAAGGAAATTGGCGAATACAAAGCAGTGTTGGACCTTCATAAAGAGGTTAAGCACGAAATCACTGTAAAGGTGGTTGCTGAGTAATCACAAGATCAAATCCTATCTTTTAAAAAAGCCGGTTTTAAAACCGGCTTTTTTATTGGCATTGAATTTCCCGAATCCGCCAACGGCTTTTTTAAGCAAAAGTCCTTTGCTACTTTGCTAATCCTAAACCCCGAACGCATGAATAAAAAACTCATCATCTGGTCTGTAGCCGTGGGCCTGGGCGGCTTCCTTTTCGGTTTGGATACAGCCGTAATTTCCGGTGCAGAACAGGACATTGAAAAATTATGGAACCTGTCAAAGCTTAGTCTCGGGCTCACTGTTGCCATGGCTTTGATCGGCACAAGTTTTGGCGCTGCTTTCGGCGGAATTCCGGCAGACAAATACGGTCGTAAAAACACGCTAATCTGGATCGGAATTTTATTCCTTGTATCGGCTATCGGGGCGGCTGTTGCTCCTGAAGAATACTCCTTCATGTTTTTCAGGTTTCTGGGTGGTCTGAGCATTGGTGCCTCCTCAGTGGTAGCCCCTGTCTATATTTCAGAAATTGCCCCGCCGGCCTACCGGGGTCGACTCGTTATTTCTTTTCAGTTCAATATTGTCCTTGGTATCCTGATGGCCTACGTATCCAACTACTTGCTGGAAGGTATCGGAGGAGAGAACGATTGGCGCTGGATGTTGGGAATTGTCGCCATCCCATCACTAGCCTTCTCCATTTTCATGTTGTTCACACCCGAATCACCGCGTTGGTTGCTTCTGGTAAAAAACGATGAAGCCAATGCCCGAAAAATAATTGCCCTCACCAACCCGGATGTCGACGCAGCCGTAGCAGAAATCCAGAACTCGCGCTCCGAAAATGAATCCTCTGACCGCCTGTTTTCTGGCAAATATTCCTTTCCTGTTCTACTCGCATTCCTGTTTGCCTTTTTCAATCAGGTATCCGGAATTAACGCCGTGATCTACTTTGCGCCACGAATTTTTGGAATGACTGGTCTCGGTAAGGAGGCAGCCCTCCTTTCTACCGCCGGTATCGGTGTCGTGAATTTGATCTTTACCGTGATGGGCTGGTACCTGATCGATCGCTTTGGAAGAAGAGCGTTGATGTACATCGGCACCTTTGGATACTTAACCTCTCTTGGACTGATTACCTATGCCTTTTACTTTGAGTCTTTTGGAAATGTACCGTTGTTCATTTTCGCCTTTATTGCTTCCCACGCCATTGGACAAGGATCGGTCATCTGGGTATTCATTTCCGAGATTTTTCCGAATTCGGTTCGCGCGTCTGGTATGGCCTGGGGTTCGTTAACGCACTGGGCATTCGCCACAGCTATCGCATTTATCTTTCCATACACGGCCGATACCTTCGGTGGCGGACCGGTATTCCTCTTCTTTTTCGTAATGATGTTATTCCAGCTGCTTTATGTCTGGAGAATGATGCCGGAAACAAAAGGCGTTTCCCTTGAAGATTTACAGAAGAAGTTGACCAAAAACTAATTCTAAAATAAACATCCTAACCCGGCTGACTTCAACTTTAAGTTAGCCGGGTTATTTTTTTTCTTCTATAGCTTTAACCAACTCAGCATACCACTGCTTACCATACTTCCTGATCAGCGGCTCCTTTAAAAATTTATATACCGGAATGCCCAAAGCCTTTCCAAGCTTACAAGCCTCTGAGCATATATTCCATTTGTGGTAATTAACCGCCTCAAGATCTTTTTTCTTGGTGATGCGAATGGGGTATAAATGACAGCTGATGGGTTTACGGAACTTGATTTTTCCATCGAGATACGCCTGCTCAATTCCGCATTTCAAAACTTTTTTTTCGTCATAAATCGCATAAGCGCACTCCCGGCCACCAATGGTTGGAGTAGAGTAATCACCATCTTCATCGAGAATATAGGATCCCTGCTCCGCAATGGCCTTTTTGCCTTCTTCAGACAAATAAGGCAGCACCTTGGGCGTAATTTTTTTCATCGTCTCCAACTCATCCTCCTCCAACGGAGCACCTAAGTCACCCTCTACACAACAAGCCCCTTTGCATTTTTCCAGGTTGCAAACAAACTCAACGTCTTTAACATCATCTGAAACCAGAACTTCACCAACTTTTATCATGTCTGACAGTATTTTCTCAAAGATAATCTTGCCCGTGAATTCACGGGAGGCCGTTCCGTAAATTCTTTCCGGCCGCGGGAACAGTCAAGGCAGTGATTTTGTTATTTTGCACGCCCTCCCATGTCAGCCTACCTAGAACATCTCAATCCGCCCCAACGTGAGGGAGTCGTCAATACAGAAGGACCCTGTATGTTGATTGCAGGCGCCGGTTCAGGAAAAACAAGAGTATTAACCTACCGAATTGCGCACCTGATTCACGCCCACAACGTCGATCCTTTTAACATCATGTCGCTGACCTTCACCAATAAGGCTGCAAAGGAGATGCGCGACAGGGTTGAATCGGTGGTTGGCAGCGATGCCCGCAATCTATGGATGGGGACCTTTCACTCTGTTTTTGCGCGAATGCTGCGGGCTGAAGCCCATCACATCGGTTACCCGCATAACTTCACCATTTACGATACCGACGATTCACGTTCAGTCCTTAAGGCTATCATCAAAGAATTGGGTCTGGATGAAACGGCTTATAAAGCAAACGTAGTAGGCAACCGAATTTCTCAGGCCAAAAACAAATTAATCTCCTGGCAACAATATGTCCAGGATCCAATTCTGGCCGCAGAAGATGCAGAAGCCATGAGGCCGGAAATCGGAAATATCTACCGGGCCTATAGCCTACGCTGCTACAAAGCAGGAGCCATGGATTTTGACGATATCCTGTTCAATACCGATAAGCTCCTACGCGATCATTTGGATATTCTTAACAAATACCAACATCGCATTCGGTACATTCTGGTTGATGAGTTTCAGGATACCAACCTGTGCCAATACTTTATCATTCGG
>JBMSPY010000040.1:0-12012 GCA_049423005.1 Cyclobacteriaceae bacterium | reverse complement strand
ACCACATCCTGACGAAAAAAGAGACTAAGCAAAAGCGTCGCCTTGGCATCAAGGCAACGGTTAAAAAATCAGACGAGAGGAACGTCAAATTGATGCTTCCTTACGCTGTGTAAGGTTGTCGTAAGACAGCAGGTTTTACCGAAGTACCCGATAAACTTCGGATTGTTTAACCCGGATGATGGCCAGAAGTCCCTTAAATGGGCGCCTCCATCCAAAAAAGTAAATTTTTATGCCACGTTCAGTTAATCACGTCGCATCAAGGGCAAGAAGGAAAAAAACCCTTGAACTATCCAAAGGTTACTTCGGAAGAGGTAAAAACGTTTGGACAGTTGCGAAAAACAAGATCGAAAAAGGTCTTGGTTATGCTTACCGGGACCGTAAAGCCCGCAAACGGGATTTTCGTTCTCTGTGGATCCAGCGTATCAACGCCGGAGCCCGTCAGTTTGGAATGTCTTATTCTGAATTAATGGGTAAGCTCGCCAAAGCAGGTGTTGAGCTCAACCGTAAAGTACTTGCTGATCTCGCCATGAACCATCCTCAGGCTTTTGAGGCGGTAGTGAACAAGATCAAGTAATTGTCCTAGAAACAGATTTGAAAAGGGGATCCAAGTGATCCCCTTTTTTATTGTCTTTTAAAACACTCCACCAGAATTCCCAACTCCTCATCAGCCATCGCCGTCGGAATAAAAGGGCAGCTTTCCCTGGCCTTTAAGACATCCTCACACTGTCGCTTTTCATCTTTGAGATAAAAATGACACGCAGCACGCGTGAACAATAACCGAGGATTACCGGGTGAATAGACCAAGGCATCATTCAAACTGATCAGAGCATTCTTGTAATTATTTTTAGTTATGTACCTGAGTGCTGCATTGTAATAACGCCAGGCTTTTTCCTCTGCCTCGAGCGTTTTATACCCCACCCGAATTAGCTCAATTTTTATTCTACAGCTAACAGGTCGACCATCCACTTCTGCAGGAATCCATTCACCGGATGAATCCAGCATCGATCGCAAAAACCACCGACGCCTCAATCGACTATGATCGGAAAGAACCTGAACATCCCGAACTTGCCCGGAAGCGGTAATGGTCATCTCCAAGGAAATGATTTGATCTTCTCTCGGAGCTGGATAAATGACTAGAGAATTAAAAAAGAAAAGAGAGCTAAAGATGGTCTGATGAGTGGGGTTTAATCCAGGCTGTGCCAAATAGATCGAATCGGGCCTATAAACGGCATGTGGAATGGTTAACCGCTGTAATCGCTGAACAATACCTCCATTGATGCGAATGAGATCCATCAGATCGTCACTCTTTCGTTTCATTAGGTACATCGGGGAGCCCATTACCCACAATGTGTCGCCTGAAAGTTTGAGATTACCAAAACAACGGAAGGTTTAGTAAGGATTGTAGGATGTGCAAAAGCGCTTGGGTTCGAAACGGTACTGGAGATAAATGAACCCAAAGTCAGCATCACGGACTTCTCGAATTTGGTTGCTGTACACCGATCCTTCCGCTACCCAGGTTCCTTGGATGTGCTTTGGAAAGACTACATCGCCGAGGGCAGATCCGATAATAAAAAAAGATAGGAACCAGACCAATAAAGAGGACCGATGTTTCCCAAGCGGATGGTTAACCATGATCCTAAATGGTTTTAAAGCAAACGACGCAGTAAGTAACCTGTCAAAGTCGAGCTTCCGCCGGTAAGTCCACCAACAACAGCAGTTAAGACGAATAAAATTATAGCCGATTTACCCGGAAACAGATTGCTGATTTGTGCTGGTAAAAGCGAACCAGTCTGATTTTGAATCCAAGCGGCCAATCCGGTCCACAACAGTGCTATCGAAATAAAACCAATCAAAAAGCTGGAGGTCCCTGATCTTCCGTATAAGAAACCGATTGTTGCACAAGGAATGGTTAACGACCACCATGGAAGAAAGGATTGCAGTACCAAAGCGAGCACTGCAATGATGATCAGTTGTAGAAAGTAATTCATCTGGTTCATGGCTGATCTGTTTAATTTTTTGGTGTTAAGATAAGTTTGGCTTGCCCCTGGATCGCACTTGAAGACGCTGAAAAGGGTAGTCGGTAGAATCTTCCTGCCGTCCAGTCCGGAATCATGTTGTCGTAGTACTTGCTTCCGGGATGCCCAGATTGGCCACCCGGATAAATACCCCATGCTTTAACCCCATCTTTTTCGAGACTGACAATCATTCTCCAGCTTGGTCCACCACGTCTGGAAGTTGCATTAACAGCCTCACGATTACCAGGAGCCTGAACCAGTCTGCTGAGTGGTTCCAAACGGAGTAAATGTTCTACAGTGGTTCCTTTATACGCACCCCATTCTGGTTCCAGACCTTTCTCTGCTTTCCATTTGCTGACATTCTCGACAGCTTCTTTAAAAGAAAGTGTGATGATGTCATTAAGTGTTTCTTTTTCAGGAGTTGACACTCGATCAAAAAACTCAAGCTGAGGTGCCAGGCTCATTAATCGAATGGTATTAAAATTAGTGGGTACCGGAAGTGTGGGTTTTGCTTCAAAGAATTCATCCCATGCCATGGCGTAGAAGGAACTCCACCAGGATTCAAAATAACTCGCGGCTTTGCTATCGGTTTTATAGTACAGATCCCATTTGGAAAGATCCTCCAAAATGTTTGTTTGTTCGGCGGATAACCCTTCCCGTTTTACACCGGCTAACAAAAGTGGCAACGCTTCCTGACCTTTAAGGCTAAAATTGTCCACCTGTAAGGTCATCATATCCTCGGGAGTAATAGCATTCATTTCCGCCAAGCGCTGATTGATACGGCGGTTACGGTAAGCCTCATAACTTCCGGCCGTGATGTAATACGGATAGGTTGAATCAGCAGGGTACTGGTTAGCCGAGCTCACAAATCCACGTAACGGATTGGTTTCCTGTACATTATGATCGTTTGGAATGAATTGCTGAGGCTCTGAGAATGACTTTGAGCCATCGAGAACGAATCGACCTTCCATCGGACGTCGTACTGGGAATTTGCCCTGAATACGCATCGCGATATCTCCGGACACAGACGCGAAAACGAAATTTTGTGCTGGCGTAGCAAAATGGTTGAGGGCCTGATGATAGTCGTTGATGTTCTTCGCCTTATTCAACTCGTAAAAGGTTCTCATCTCATCTGAGCCATCGTGACTCAACCAACGATAGGCAAATCGTGCGCGTTCATTTTCAGCTTTGTACTGATGATCGTAACGAATAGGGCCGTGGTGTGTAAAAGTTATCGTGTCGTAGAGAATTCCTTTGCCGCGCACCTTAAAGGCCTCATTTTTTTTAATGGTCTTTCGCCATGAACCATCATATTCGTACTCATTCATCTCATTGTCCTTGAAACGAATCCGGTACCAATCCACAGCATCACGTTGGGCATTGGTAACACCCCAGGCTATAGAATCGTTAAATCCACTGATAACGCCCGGACTACCTGGAAGGGAGGCGCCCATTGAATTGTATCCGGGAGCGCTTAAGTGGATCATATACCAAATAGATGGTAAGCTTAGGGTCAGATGAGGATCATTGCATAATATCGGTGAACCCGTTGCTGTTTTATTTCCGGCTACAGCCCAGTTATTACTTCCAATATCCTTCGTCGTTTTCTCGGAAGGGATTACGGTTACAAGTTCAGCAGGAAGCGCTAATGGCACCGTATCCGCTGGAAGAAGAGGCTTGGGCCATTTTCCGGTACGGTTCACAATGGGATCGCCTACGCGCTCACGGTCGGGGTATAATAAATTCAGTTTTTCAAGTCCAAGCTTTTGCAATGCATTGGTCATCTCCATATCCTTTTCACCAGTATTCAGCGTTCTGGCCATGGATTTCAACAACAAGGCCATCTTAAGGTTGTTCCAAGGCTCGGGCGAGTAATCCAGTAACTTGTATTCAACCGGAAGATTTTTGTACTCCAGTTGGGTGATGTACTGATTAACACCTTTGCTATAGTGATCAGCTAACGTTTTCATGACGTGATCACCTTCAACCGTTGAAATAAAGTTTTCTGCAGCGAAAACCATGCCCATGCGGCGCTGATCACGATCATAGTTCAGATACACACTGTCCTTTCCTGGTCCCAGTATTTCGGAAACCCTTCCAGCAGCCGCCATAATTTGAAATTCCATCTGCCATAATCTGTCGGCCGCAGTTACATAACCCTGAGCCAAATACAAATCCTCTTCATTCTGGGCATAGATGTGCGGGACAGCGAGACTATCGTAAACAATCTCCACCTTATCCTTTAAACCCTCTAATGGATGTTCACCATTAGATCCTGATTCAAAACAGTTTTGCCAGAAACCATTGAAAGGATCAAGGAATTTTCCCAACGGTGGTACCGGTGCTTGCAAGGGTAGTCGGTTGTTAAAGAGAACAATGAGTGCTGCCGTGAGCACTAGAGATAAAGAAGCACGGAGTATTTTCATGAGTATCTGTGGGGGAAACAGCCTCAAATTGCCAAAAAAAGGCAAAAGATTTCCTATTTTTCCCGTCTATTTTGAAGAACTGACATCTGAAGCCGCACATGGCAAAAAAACATACCTCAGCTGCAGTCCCAAAGGCACTGCTAAAGAAAGCCTCCGGAATAAAAGCGCTCATCTTTGATGTGGATGGCGTGCTTACCGATGGGCGTATTATCTACACTTCTTCGGGAGATGAACTTAAAGAGTTTCATGTTCGTGATGGAATGATCGTTGCTCCTCTGAAAAAGATCGGGTTGGTTCTAGGTGTTATTTCCGGAAGAGAATCTCAGGCTGTGGCCCGTCGTTGTTCCGAGCTCAAACTTGATTTCTGCCATCAGGGTATCGACGATAAAGGATGGGCGATCAGTCAGATTATCAAACATCACAAGTTGCGCACCGAGCAGGTAGCCTATATCGGTGATGATATTAATGATCTTCCCGCATTCAACCAGGCTGGATTTCGGGTTTGTCCTGCCGATGCTCCAAATTACCTGAGGGAGAATATGGACCTTGTGACTTCGGCTAAAGGTGGTAAAGGAGTATTGCGGGAAGTGGGTGATTTAATTTTAATGGCTAAAGGAGCTTTAGATGAACTCATTCAGTTCAAACCGAATAAGAAATGATTAAAAAGTACTGGTGATGGAAAAATTTACTGAGATCGTTGATATAGCCGGAAAGATTAAGGTAGGAGGGGATACTCCGGTGCTTTTTGCCGGGCCTTGTGCTGCCGAGAGCTATGAGATCTGCTCAGAGGTCGCTGGTCAGGTTAAAGAAATCGCGCATGACCTCGGATTTCAATACGTATTTAAATCCTCTTTTGATAAAGCCAACCGGACTTCCGGTGGCTCTTACCGTGGTCCTGAAAATGGTCTCGCAATTTTAGAGCGGATAAAAAAAGAATTTGATGTACCACTTGTTACGGATGTTCATGAATCTGTTCAGTGTGCTGAGGTGGCTGAGGTAGTTGATGTGTTGCAAATACCGGCTTTTCTATGCCGGCAAACTGACCTTTTGTTAGCAGCTGCCAGAACCGGAAAAACCATTAAGATTAAGAAAGGTCAATTCATGGCCCCGGAGGATATGAAGTTTGCTGCTGATAAAGTTAGGGGAGAAGGAAATGGAAATGTTTTGCTTACTGAACGTGGATCCACTTTTGGATACAATAACCTGGTGGTAGACATGCGATCACTCCCCATCATGCGACAATTTTGTCCGGTAATCTTTGATGTCACCCATTCCGTTCAGCGTCCGGGAGGATTGGGTGGTAAGAGCGGTGGTGACCGTCAATTCGCACCTTTCCTGGCTCGTGCAGCCGCAGCTGCCGGTGTCGACGGATTCTTCATTGAAACTCATCCGGATCCAACGAAAGCTTTGAGCGACGGACCAAATATGATACCGCTAAAAGA
Source organism: Cyclobacteriaceae bacterium (assembly GCA_049423005.1). GTDB lineage: Bacteria > Bacteroidota > Bacteroidia > Cytophagales > Cyclobacteriaceae > ELB16-189. The sequence continues at coordinate 6,129 of JBMSPY010000040.1, read as the reverse complement.
GTTACGATCGTTTCTTGAAGACTTGAAAAAAGTCTGGAGCGTTACGCCACGCTAATCGACTTAAAAATGGAGTTTAGTCAGATCTATACCCTGATTGTAGTGGTAGTGTTGGTGGTATTTCTTTACCGAGAGATTGTGCATCCGTCCATTTCATTTTTTGGAAGTGTGGTTTTGCTTATGGTCGGTGGTGTTCTGTCTCCGTATGATCTGTTGAATGCGTTGTCGAACCCACAGATTGCCTTAATCTTCTTACTGATATTAGTCACGGCTGGAATCCGTGGAATTTTCGGACCAGGATTGTTCTCTTGGTTGTTCACCAGAGGTCTGCGCCCGCGAACCTTTTTGGCTCGAATGATGCTTTTTGTTTCTGGCATTTCAGCCTTTCTGAATAACACACCAATTGTGGCTTTTATGATGCCATATGTTCGGGAATGGTGCCGAAAGAATGGTTATTCGTTATCACGATTTTTAATTCCACTTTCATTTGCCACCATTTTAGGTGGTATGATAACTGTGGCAGGTACTTCAACGAGCTTATTGTTGAATGGCTTAATTCAGGGAAAAAATTTGCCCATGCTTGGTTTCGAGGATTTTCTCTTTCTTGGATTGTTGGTAACCATTTTTGGCTGGATCTATTTGTATTTCATTGGATACCATCTGTTACCCGACCACCCGGGTAAGTTGGACGATATAACAGGCAACCTGACCGAGTATATTGTAGAAACGGAAGTACCGAATGAATCTTCTCTCCGGGGTAAATCAGTGCGTGAAGCTGGATTGAGAAATCTTCAGGACTTATTTCTCATCGAAATTCTTCGTGATGGGCAGGTCATTTCTCCGGTAGGTCCAGAAGAATACCTCAAGGAGGGAGACCGTCTGTTTTTTAGCGGCAATACACAATCCATTCACAAGTTAATTTCGGAGAATACCGGATTGAAAATGCGTCATTCTCCTTCTCAGGGAACAGCCTTTCAATTTACGGAAGCCGTAGTGCCAGCAAATTCCGATTTGATTGGACGAAAGGTAAACCGTTCTGATTTTCGAAATCGATTCAATGCTTCCATTGTCGCTATACACCGTGATGGCAAGCGTATTTCTGGAAGCATTGGAGAAGCCGAATTGGCTGCCGGTGATTTTCTCTTATTAGTGTCGGGTGACGGTCAGCGGGCCTTATCGCCCGGACATGATTTATTGCTGCTTTCAATGCCAAAAGGAGAAGAATCACCTAAGCCAATCTGGATAAAGATTTCTGGAATGGCCTCCATTCTTCTGCTCTTAGCTGGAATTGCTGAATGGATTCCACTCTTTACGGCTTGCCTCGTTGTGCTGTCCTTTTTCATTTTCACAAGGATTCTTCGGCGCCAGCAAATTCGACAAGAGATTGATCTGGGCTTATTGTTAATTCTTGTAAGTTCGGTGGCTATTGGTACCGCTTTAGATCGCTCCGGTGCAGCGCAGTGGGTAGCGACACTTTTACTAAAGACTGGTGAGTCGCTAGGACCGTTAGCTGCTCTAACAGCACTATTTCTTTCTACTACTTTACTGACTTCTCTCATTTCTAATGCAGCTGCGGTAGCCATTGTTTTTCCTATCGCTTTATCCATGGCTGCTCAACTGGGAATGAACGCCACACCGTTCTTTGTGGCTATCGCTTTTGCGGCTTCTGGTGATTTTATTACACCGATCGGCTATCAGACCAATCTAATGGTTTATGGTCCAGGTGGATACTCCTTCCGAGATTTTGCCAAGGTTGGCATACCGCTAACGTTGATATATGCCGTAACTTGTCTGACTTTTATCGCTATCTACTATAGCGTGTATTAACATGAGTAACGTCTATCCAGCTAATTCGGCCCTATCGATAACAGATCGGCAAGCTCTATTGGGTCAAAATCCATTGGTGATTTGGATGACCGGTTTGTCCGGTGCAGGGAAGACAACCTTAGCCACCTTATTGGAGCAGCAATTGCACGTCCGTGGATTTAAAACTGTAATACTCGACGGTGATTCTCTCCGGTCAGGTCTCAACAAAGATCTGGGATTTAGTGTGGCTGATCGCTCAGAAAATATTCGACGAACGGCCGAGGTTGCCAGAATTGCCAAAGATGCCGGGCTCGTTGTTCTGGTATCTTTGATTTCACCTACTCGTGCAGACCGTTCCCATGCGCGTTCGATTGTAGGTCCCGGCTTTGTGGAGGTATTTGTGGATTGTCCGTTAGAAAAATGTATTCAGCGCGATGTTAAAGGCTTGTATGCCAAGGCAACGTCAGGACAAATTCAGGAATTCACCGGAATTAGTGCAGAGTATGAACGACCGGAATATCCAGAAGTAACGATTAAAACCCAAAATGAATCCGTAACCGAAAGTCTAAATAGGTTAATGAATTTTATTCTTCCCTTGGTTACAGTTTCATCACAACAGCATGACTAAGTACTGGAGTCAGTTGGAAGAGTTGGAGTCAGAAGCTATTTATGTGCTTCGTGAAGTGACTGCCCAGTTTGATCGGCCAGCCTTATTGTTTTCAGGCGGTAAAGACTCTATTGTTCTGGTTCATCTGGCTCGTAAAGCTTTTTATCCAGCTCCAATCCCCTTTCCGTTGGTGCATATTGATACAGGGCATAATTTTCCAGAGACCATTTCTTTCCGTGATGAATTGGTCGCGCAAATGGGCCTGCGCTTAGTGGTTGGTTCTGTACAAGAATCAATTGATTCAGGAGCTGTTCGGGAAGAGACCGGTCTCTATGCCAATCGAAATGCCTTACAGACTGTAACCTTGTTGGAGGTTATCGAGAAAAATCGATTTGATGCCGCTATTGGCGGAGCTAGACGCGATGAAGAAAAGGCCAGAGCCAAGGAACGATTTTTTTCTCATCGGGATGGTTTTGGTCAATGGGATCCAAGAAACCAAAGACCAGAGTTGTGGAATCTGTTCAACGGCCACAAACAATCCGGTGAGCATTTCCGGGTTTTTCCATTGTCGAACTGGACAGAGTTGGATGTATGGCGTTATATAGTTGAAAACGACATAGCTGTACCGTCCTTGTATTTCGCCCACGATCGAAAGGTGATTCAACGCGAGGGTATCTGGTTATCGATCTCGCCCTGGACTACGCTAAGAGAAAAGGAAGTACCTACCGTGCAACGCGTTCGCTTCCGTACCTGCGGAGATATGCCCATTACAGGCGCTATCTTGTCTGACGCCGACACTACCGAAAAAGTTATTATAGAGTTGGAAAAAAGCCGGACGACCGAGCGCGCTACCCGATTTGACGACCGTCGATCGGATAGTTCTATGGAAGACCGTAAACGTTCTGGATATTTTTAGCCGTGAAGCAGATCCTACGATTTACCACCGCCGGAAGTGTCGATGATGGAAAAAGTACCCTCATCGGAAGATTGCTTTTCGATACCCATTCTGTTTTAGATGATCAATTGAGTTCACTTAAGGCCACCAGTGAACAGAAAGGCTTTGACTACGTAGATTTTTCCTTACTCACCGACGGACTTCGTGCCGAACGCGATCAGGGCATAACCATTGATGTTGCCTATCGGTACTTTGAAACAGAAAGGAGACGTTTCATCATTGCCGATACGCCCGGTCATATACAGTACACGCGCAACATGATTACAGGAGCCAGCAATGCCGATCTGGCTGTAATCTTAGTTGATGCCCGCAAAGGATTGGTGGAGCAAACGCTTCGACACTCATTCATTTCCTCATTGCTGGGAATCCGACAGGTTGTTCTGTGTGTCAATAAAATGGATTTGGTTGAATACGCGGAGTCAGCATTTGTAGAAGTTAGGGAAGCCTATCAGAAGTTTTCGGCTTCACTAAATTTCAAGAAAGTTGATTTCGTGCCTATTGCGGCGCTCAATGGAGAAAATATTGTACAAGCGTCCGAACAAATGCGATGGTATAACGGAAAGACATTGCTGCAGTTATTGGAAGAAGCGGATTTACACCGCGAAGATGTCAGTCCGGGTTTTCGTTTTCCTGTGCAGTATGTTATTCGCCCAAAAAATGAGGAATACCCTGATTACCGTGGCTTTGCCGGACGAATTGCTTCAGGTAAAATCAAAGTAGGGGATGACGTAGTTATTCTTCCTTCTGGTGTGCGAACACAAATTAGTCGTATAGAATCTGGAACCAACTCATTGATAGAAGCTGAATTTCCTATGTCAGTCTCTCTATTGTTAGCTGATGATGTCGATAGTGGTAGGGGAAGTCTGATCTGCAGCGTCGATCATCAACCCGTTCCCTATTCACAACTGGAGGTAATGTTGTGCTGGTTGAATGGTTCTACAGTACACCCAGGTCGAAAATTTCTGGTGCGACACCATACGGCAGAGTACCGGGGACTACTCAAGTCCATCGGCTATCGATTGGATACGACCACGTTTGAGCATCAGCACGAAGTCGCAGCATTAAAAATGAATGATTTGGCTAAAGTATCGTTACAGACTTCTACTACCGTTTTCGCTGATGCGTACCAGTCGAATCGAATAACTGGAAGCATTATTTTGATTGATGAGGTAACAGGTGAAACACTGGCTGCTGGAATGATTTTATGAGTACGGGTATAACCTTTGATGAGCAAGCGATTGCAGAGCTGGCGTGTAAGGCTGCCGCGCGTGCCGCATCAGCCATACTGAATATTTATCACAGCGAATCCTTTCGGATGGAGTTAAAAGAGGATCGGTCTCCTTTGACTGCTGCTGACCGGGAATCGCATCAGATTTTAAGTGAAATGCTTGGAACAACGGGATGGCCTGTTCTTAGTGAGGAAGGTTCCGATATTCCCTACGCTGAAAGAAAAGATTGGTCTACCTTCTGGATGATTGATCCACTGGATGGCACTAAGGAATTTTTAAAAAAGAACGGAGAGTTTACCGTAAATATAGCTCTGCTGCAAAATGCTGTACCGGTATTTGGAGTTGTGTCCATTCCGGTCCAGCAGAAAATTTATTTTGGTCCGGTAAAAGGTAAAATCTTTTGTCTCGAGAATGATGGAAGTAAACGTGTACTCAAACCAAGTGCTCCTGTAAATCTTTTTGCGCCTGGAATTCGCGTTGTAGCATCGCGTTCTCATATGGATGAGCGAACAACCGATATGATTGACAGTTTGACTGAACCTGTGCTGCTGTCCCGTGGCAGTAGTCTTAAATTTTTACTTTTGGCCGAAGGAGAGGCAGATGTTTACCCGCGTTTTGCACCAACAATGGAGTGGGATACGGCTGCTGCTGACGCTATCCTGCGTGCCTTACAGATTTACGTTCTGGACATCGAAACTGAGAAGCCTCTGCGCTATAATAAGGAGGACTTACGGAATCCTTATTTCATCTGCAGACCACCACTTGAATCCGCATAGTCCTTTAGATATTCGATTTGTTTTCAGGCACCGCTAATCGGATACGCCTTTTATGTGTCGTTACATTAAGGGTTTGACGTTGACCGAAATATTCCCCATCCAGATGTATGGGTTGTTCAGTAGTCAATTGAAGTGAAAATGTTGAAAGTCGCAATCGTTGGATTAGTCCGGAATGTTCCCGACCTGTCATTACAGCAAACAGCAGTTTCGGAACTTGAAACCAGGATGGTCTACGCACAATGGCTATATCCAGTTCACCGTCTGTGATGGAGGCATTGGGTGCAATTTGTGCTCCATTTCCAAACTCACGGGCATTGGCAATAGTAATCATCCATGCTGTTCCGTGTACTGTTGAATGTTCTGATTGAAGGAGGTACTCAAATTCCTTTACACGGGGATAGTTCCTTAGCGAATGCTTGACGTAGGTGCTCAGCCCTCGTTTTCCATCCTTACTGAATGTATTGGCAACATGTGCATCAAATAAAATACCTGCTATATTGATAAAGAAGTGCTCATTGATTTGAGCCATGTCAGCCTCGATGATTCGAGCTGTTGAAAGAAGCTGAATTAAAGCCTTTTCCGGATTCGAATGGATACCAAGGTGACGTGCAAAACCATTTCCGCTTCCTGTTGGCACTATACCCAATACCGCATTTGTATCCATCAGGCCAAGGGCTGCTTCATGCACTGTACCATCCCCACCGGCCCCCAAGATTAAAGTATCAGGGGTAGCGCGCCCTTTAGTAAATATTTCAAACA
>JBMSPY010000039.1:0-12175 GCA_049423005.1 Cyclobacteriaceae bacterium | reverse complement strand
GAAATCTCCGATCTGGAGCGTTTGATCTCAAAAGTTTCTGCTGGTCGTGTGAATCCACGCGAACTGCTTCAACTGAAACGATCCTTACTGGCTTTGATTCCAGTAAAAGAGCTTCTGACCAAACATCGGTCGGCCGATCTTAAGAAACACGGAGAACACATACAGCTCTGCACGCCATTGCTCGAGCGAATGGAGAAAGAGTTGAAGGAGGATGCTCCGATGCTGGTAAATCAGGGAGGCGTAATCAAAGAAGGAGGCGATTCAGAGCTCGATGAATTACGCGCAATCGCCTTCAGTGGTAAAGATTATTTGCTGACCGTCCAAAAACGCGAAATCGAAAGAACGGGAATTCAGTCGCTGAAGATCTCTTATAATAAAGTGTTTGGCTATTACCTCGAGGTGAGCAATGCGAATAAGGATAAAGTACCTGCAGACTGGATTCGAAAACAGACGCTGGTAAATGCTGAGCGTTACATTACAGAAGAACTTAAGGTTTACGAAGAGAAAATTCTGAATGCTGAAGAAAAGCTTATCGTCATTGAGCAACGGTTGTTTCAGGAACTGATTCGTACAGCCGCCGACTACACAGCGGCCATTCAGCAAAATGCGCGTATTGTGGCTGCGCTGGATTGCTTACTTTCCTTTGCCTCGGTTGCACGTGACAATCGATATGTCCTGCCAGAAATCACGGAAGAAACAACTTTAACGATTAAGGCAGGACGGCATCCGGTCATTGAAAAACAATTGGGCGTGGGTGAAAGCTACGTACCCAACGATATTTTTCTAGACAACGAACAACAGCAAATTTTAATCATCACCGGTCCGAACATGGCCGGTAAATCTGCTTTGCTCAGGCAAACCGCCCTGATTGTATTGATGGCTCAAATGGGCTCTTTTGTTCCCGCAGATTCAGTGAGTATCGGATTGGTTGATAAAATTTTCACCCGCGTCGGCGCCAGCGACAATTTATCGAAAGGAGAATCAACCTTCATGGTGGAGATGACAGAGACGGCGAGCATTCTGAACAATCTGAGTGATCGCAGTCTGGTGTTAATGGATGAAATCGGAAGGGGTACATCAACATACGATGGGGTTTCCATTGCATGGGCTATTGTGGAGTTTCTGCACAATCATTCCGGCTTCCGGGCCAAAACGCTTTTTGCAACCCATTACCACGAGCTCAACCAACTCGCGGAAGATCTGGTCCGGGTGAAAAATTTCAACGTGAGCGTCAAAGAGGTCGGAGATAAAATACTATTCATGCGCACGCTCAAGCCCGGTGGGAGCGAACATAGCTTCGGAATTCATGTCGCGCGTTTAGCGGGCATGCCCAATCGGATTGTATTGCGTGCGAATGAAATTCTAAAATTCCTGGAAAAGGATCGTCACAAAAACGAACCGGCCAAAAAGCTTGCCAATCTTCAGCCGGACATTCAGATGAATCTATTTGAAGCAGATCCTAAGTTGAGCGAAATCAAAGAATTGCTTTCAAAGGTTGACATCAACACCATGAGTCCTGTGGAGGCGCTGTTGAAATTGAGCGAAGTTCTTTCATTGCTCAAAAAGTAGACGTAGCTCTTTTCGATTTTAAAAAACAGGTTTTACCATCGCTCCGGGACACTCTCTTCTCGCCCTATTTCTTCGCTGACTCCGAATCCGCAGGCTTCAGCCTGTATCACCAACCTATTAGAATAAAAAAACCGGAAATAAATCCGGTTTTTAACATTTAAAATCGCGTCTGAAAAAAGGCCCTCGTCGCGAAAACTGAAATTTGAAAACGGTCTACGCCAGTTTTGAGATCGAGACCGAGAAAAAAGTGTTAAAATACTTTACGTGATTTATACTCCTTTCTCGATCTCGTGCTCGCCTAACCTCATTGCATCTTCACAAACTCATCGTACGTCTTCACCATCAACGGTTCGACTTTATCCTTCGACAAAGCTTTATTGATCTTTGGCAAGTGTTTCTCTTTGATCTTTTTAAATTCAGCTTTTCCCGATTCAAAACGGGATTCCAAAGCCTCGAGATTATCCAGTTCAGCGGTCGAAGGCTTGAATACTGTTGAGGCTACTTTACTATACAGATCAGCCATCTTTTCTCTCAGCTGTGGCTCTGCTGCACCCACATAGTTATCACCTTTCATCACTACCAGCGTCTCCTTAAGTTTTGCTGTCTCATTAATAAATGGAGTTGCAATCTTCGCTTGCGCCGATCCTTTGGACTTTACATCTTCTGCAACCTTAGTCAACTCATCCATTTCAAAAACCAGATAGGCCAACTCCTGATTCATCCGATACAATTTTTTAGTCAACTCCTCATTGGCCTTACGGTCCGCAAGTGGAATGTCTGACTTCGGATCGTATTCGATCACAATCTCAGTGCGGTAAGTGTCTTTTCCTTTTTGAATAACAGCTTCATACTTACCGGCAGGAACGCGCGGTGAAGTAAATCCTCCGAAAGTGAAAGTTTTTCCGATAGCAACCTTCGGTGGCTTGATGGTATAATTCCATTCAACAATGTTAATGCCCTTACTTTTTCCGGGCGCAAGTTCCTGCAACACATTGCCCTCCATATCGCGAATTTCCAGTGACATTTTGCCAATGTTGTGCTTGCGCTTCAGGTGGTACATGATTTTAGCTGCACTACTGGGATTTGCTCCAACAAACTGTGTTTCTGTAGCCGTTCCTCCAAATCCATTAGATTCAGAAATGTAGGTCGGTCTGGTCTTGAAGAAATAAAGCTCTTGCGCCATGTTTTCCAGAGTCAACTGACGAAGTGGACTGATGTCATCGATGATGATTACGCCACGACCATGTGTTCCGAGAACAAGATCATTCGTCTTACGCTGCAGGTCAATAAAATGAACTGGAACAGAGGGCATGTTGTTGGTAAACTTCAGCCATGACTTTCCGCCATCAATGGTGATGTACAAGCCATCTTCCGCGCCGAGATACAAAATGTTTTGATTTTCATAATCCTCTTGAATGTTACGTACCAATGAACCGAGATCTGGCGTAACCAACGATTTCCAAGTAGCGCCAAAATCAGTTGTCTTGTAAACGTAAGGATTGAAATCGCCAGTCATGTGACCTTCAAATGTTACATAGGCCGTTCCTTTATCGAAAACGCTGGCCTCAATGTGATGTACCAGAGTATTTTTCGGAACACCGGGTACATTCGCCACTACGTTCGTCCAGGTCTTTCCGCCATCTATTGTTATCTGAACATTGCCGTCATCGGTTCCTGCCCAAATAATATTTTCATCAAGCGGCGACTCCGTGATGGTGAAGATGGTGCAATGATTCTCTGCACCGGAATTATCACGTGACAATCCACCGGAATCTTCCTGATTCATTTTCTTCGGATCGTTGGTCGTGAGATCGGGAGAAATTTTTACCCATGTCTCACCCATATCTTCTGAACGGTGCACAAATTGACTTCCCATATAAAAGCGATCAGGCTGATGCGCACTGATGGCCATCGGAGAATTCCAATTGAAGCGAAGTTTAGGATCGCCTTTTGCGGCGAGTGGCTGAATGCTCTTAGCTTGATCTTTCAGCGGATCAAAACGCCACACGTTTTCAGCGCCCTGCATCTCGGAGTAGATGAAACGCTTTGTCGGGTGACGCAGAACACGATAGCCATCACCCACACCTACACGCATCCAATCGGCTGCTTCTACACCACCGGGTGAACGAGAAGGACCAACCCAGGAGCCGTTGTCCTGAAGTCCGCCATAAACATTGTACGGCTCGTCATTATCTACGCTAACCTGATAAAATTGAGAAACAGGAATATTTTCAACCATTTCCATAGTTGTTCCACCATCCCAGGAACGATACACACCACCATCGGTAGCGGAATACATACGGTCGGAATTGTTGATGTCAAATACAACATCATGAATATCCGAATGCATAAATCCAAGATTTTTGAATGTCTTTCCGCCATCGCGTGAAATACTTCCGCTCAAACCTGCCTTAACAACAACATCAGGATTGCGTGGATCAACCGTGATACGAGAGAAATAAAACGGACGAACAACAATTTCAAAATCATTGTTCAGCTGTTTCCAGTTTGCGCCACCATCGTCGCTACGGTAAAGTCCCTTATCCTTGTCTTGTTCGGATTCGATAACGGCATAAAGTATTGAAGGTTTAGAAGGCGCTACAGCTACAGCAATACGGCCTAGCTTTCCTTTTGGAAATCCATTGTGAATTTTATTCCAGGTTTTTCCGCCATCCGTTGATTTGAACAAACCGCTACTGAATCCTCCCGAATTAAATGACCAAGGTGTCCGGCGGAATTCCCAGAAAGCTGCATAAAGAATTTCCGGATTTGTTGGATCCATCAACAGATCACTGCAACCTGTTGTTTTATCAACGAACAAAATTTTATTCCAGGTTTGACCACCATCTGTGGTCTTATAAACTCCACGCTCTTCGCTGTCACTCCAAAGCGCTCCAAGCACACCAACGTAAATCTCATTTGGGTTTTTAGGATTGACCTGAATGCCTGCGATGCGCTCTGATTTTTCAAGACCCATTTTTTTCCAGGTCGTTCCGCCGTCACCAGAGCGATAAATACCATCACCGAAGGCTACGCTATTGCGCGTCCAAACCTCGCCGGTGCCAGCCCAAACAACCTGGTCTGGATTAGACGGATCAATTTCTACAGCTCCGATGGATTGGTTGTACTCATCGAAAATCGGATTAAAGGTGGCTCCGCCATTATTGCTTTTCCATACGCCACCACCGGCCGTGCCGATATAGATCACGCGATCATTGGTAGGATGGAGTTCAATGTCGGTGATGCGACCGCTCATTAGCGCAGGGCCGATGTGACGGGCTTTTAGATCACCAAAAAGTTCTTTCCCTTTCACAACAGCATTTTGAGAAAATGCGTGAAGGGTATAAAATGATAATAGAATGAAGAAGGAAATTCTTTTCATGCTGATATTGGAAAATTGTGTGAAAAAAACCGGCCCGATGAAAACCGGGCCGGAAAAAATTAATGCTTATTTATCTGCTGGAAGCGCGAACATCGCGGCATCTACTTTCGGATTTAATTCTACTCCTGTAGTCAGAATCGTTTGCGACTGACCGGCTCCTTTCATAGTCATGGTCATGCTAAAAGGAAAAAGCATTCCGTTGACTTCCTGGTAATCGCTCATCTTGCTTTGTGAAATCATTCCTTTTCCTGGACCAGATTTAGCTTCCGTTTCAGTCATGATGGGAACAAAATCGTTGGCATCAAAAAAGTAAAACGTAGAATTTTCTTCTTGCTTACCATCGACCAGGATTGGTTTTCTGATAAGCTTTATCTTAAAACACTCCGCGCCTTCAACAGTTTCTTTACCTACCAGCTCCACTTTATATCCTTTCGATTTGTAATCAAGGAATGGATCAGGAAAATCACCAAGTGTTGTTTTGAAATTTTCTGTTGACTCTGCATCACTTTTTTCCGCCTTCATAGTCATGAAGTTGGTAGACCAAAGATTCGTGCCATCAAAAACACCCTGCTTAATTTCTTTTCCCTGGAAATTGATAATGGTTGCCGTACGGCCATCTTTCATTTGGTAAATAGTCAGTGGAATATCCATTCCCATTTGGTTTACCTTCGCAGACATTTTGATTCCGCTTAATGTCTTCCATTTGTCAACGCCGCCGGTATTTTCAAAATACTTGGCCAGGATTTCGTCTGCAGTCTGGGCATTAGAAAATGAGGCTGCTAATAGCACTAACGCCAATAGGAAAAACTTTTTCATAAGTTATGGGTTGGGTTTTTGATTTGGTTACGCTTCAATAAAGATACTTAAACTCAAAAATTACGTCTTTGGTTACCTTTTGAGGGCATTTTATTCCTCAAATGATATTTTTAATGTTACAACATGTTCTTGGGTGCTCCGAATTCGCCGGAATAGCCGAAATTGCACCGCTATTTGATGAATTAACTCCATGAGAAAATTTTTTCCGCTTTTGGTTTTTGCGCTGGTCTCAGGATTCGTTTCTTCTGCCCAAATCCTCACGCCGTCATCCTGGTCAACATCGGCCACGAGCCGTGAGGTAAAAACCGGGGAAACCGTAGAACTCATCTTTTCGGTTCGCATCGATCCCACCTGGTATCTCTACTCCACCGAATTCAATTGCGAAGACGGCCCCCTCAAAACAACCTTCACATTTGAGCCACACCCGAGCTATCGACTAGAAGGAAACGTGATTCCGGTAAACCCGGTCGACAAACACGACGAGATCTTTGGCTGTGACGTTAAGGTCTTCAAAAAAACTGCAGAGTTCCGGCAAAAAATCAAAGTACTTGCCGGTCCGCTCGTTGTAAAAGGAATTTATGAATATCAGGTCTGCACTGAAACGACTGGTCAATGTGTTCCGGGCGACGGTGAATTTGATTTTGCTTTTATTAAAGTAAGTGGTCCTCCAATATCTGCCCCAACTGCAGAGCCTAAAAAACAGCTCGAACCAAAAACAGAAACAGCTTCATCGCCAGTTATTCCCGTTACCGATACGGCAACCGAAAAGCCTGAATATGGTAAACCAACGGGACCGGTTCTTGATAAATCTATTCTCACCGAAGCGCCTGAGTTTAATGAAGACTCTTTTTTAGGCTATCTCCTATTCGCTTTTATTCTTGGTCTTACTTCGCTCATCACACCGTGCGTGTTTCCGATGGTACCGATGACCGTCACTTTCTTTCTACGCGACAATCAATCGAAGAGAGAAGGCATCATTAAAGCCCTGGGGTTTGGAATCAGTATTATCGTCATCTATACACTGGCCGGAACATTGTTCGCTTTATTGCTGGGCACCGATGGATTAAATGCCCTGGCCACACATTGGGCGCCCAACTTATTGATCTTCGTGCTCTTTATAATTTTTGCACTTTCATTTTTCGGATTGTTTGAAATCAACGCTCCACATCAGTTGGTTAATGCGGCTGATCGCAAAGCAGAGAAGGGTGGCTGGGCTGGAATTTTCTTTATGGCTGCCACACTTGTGTTGGTTTCTTTTTCATGCACTGTCCCAATCGTTGGAAATGTTTTGTTCATGGCTGCTGGTGGACAAATCCTCAAACCAATTGCGGCGATGTTCAGTTATGCGCTGGCGTTTGCCATTCCATTCACCCTTTTTGCAGCATTCCCGGAATGGATAAAAAGTATGCCTAAATCCGGAGGATGGTTGAACACCGTAAAGGTTTCCCTCGGTTTTCTGGAGCTCGCATTAAGCCTCAAATTTTTTAGCATCGCCGACCAGGCTTATCATTGGGGTCTTCTTGATCGCGAAATCAATATTGCCTTATGGATTGTCATCTTCGGTCTACTTGGAATTTATTTGCTCGGAAAAATTCGACTTAGCAGCGATAGCGTAATCGAGACATTAAGTGTGGGCCGTCTGTTACTCGCAACTGCCGTGTTTTCATTTGTCGTTTACCTGATTCCCGGGTTGTGGGGAGCTCCGCTGAAAATGTTAGCTGGTTATCTCCCTCCGCTGGCCACACACGATTTTAATCTGGTAGAGAAACAAAAAGAAGGAGGTAATCTGTGTGATACACCTAAATACGCCGATTTTCTGCATTTACCGCATGGTCTGGAAGGTTACTTCGATTACGAACAGGCGTTGGCTTGTGCGCGGCAACAAAACAAACCATTGTTCATCGACTTCACAGGTCATGGCTGCACGAACTGCCGTGAAATGGAAGCAGTCGTTTGGAGTCAGCCAGAGGTTTTAAGCCGACTAAAAAATGATTTTGTGATTGTAGCGTTGTATGTCGATGATAAAACAGACTTGCCGGAACAAGAATGGATCACTTCGCGTTATGACGGAAAGATCAAAAAGACTATCGGAAAAAAGAATGCGGATCTGCAGATTGCAAACTTGGAAAACAATGCTCAGCCATTTTACATCTTACTTGGACCAGATGAAAAAGTTCTGGCTTGGCCATACGCCTATAACCGAAACCCCGAAAAGTTTGTTGAGTTTCTCGAACAAGGAAAAGCGCGTTTTGCCGAGCGTTACGGAAATCCCTAGTCTTATTTTTTGTTCTCTGTAGGTGATGCGCATTTTTTCTCTCCTGCTGTTTTCTGGTTTGGTCCTGTTCTCTTGCTCTTCCGTTTCACCGGAAGAAAAAGACGAATCCTCTTTGGATGTTTTTGAGCCAAAAGTTCAGTTCAGCATGCTGGTCAACGATCTCTGTGCGGAAGAAGGCGTCATCAAAAAAAATCAGCAATTCATCGAATTGTTGCAGGGTCGACCGGTAGCGCCAGAGGCGCTCCGTCAACTCAACACCGTCTCCAGAAAAGAATTTGACTTCAGAACAATTCGTGCAGGGATTCGCTACACAACTTTTTTCCACTCCTTGTCGGATTCCATTCACGCCTTAGTGCTGGAGCACGATCCCGTGCGCTACACCATCTTCCACTTTTCCGATAGTCTGCGCATTGAACGCTGCGAAAATCCTGTGGTTGTCAATGAGCGTTCGGTAACCGGAACAATTGAGTCGAATCTTTCCGAAACACTTGAAGCACAGGGAATCGGTCCGAATTTAACCAACCGCTTTGTAGACATCTTCGCCTGGCAAGTTGACTTTTATCACTTGATGAAAGGCGATCACTTCAAAATCATCTTTGAAGAGTTGTCTGTAAATGAAAGGCCTTACGGGATTGGAAAAATTTTGGGAATTTATTTCAATCACAATGGTAAGGACCGTTGGGCCATCCCATTCGATCAAGGAAAGGGTATCGATTATTTTGATGCTGAGGGCAACAGTCTTCGAAAGGCACTTTTAAAATATCCGATCGAGTTCACCCGAATCAGTTCCCGATATTCTTTGAATCGCTTCCACCCTGTTTTAAAAATTGCGCGCGCACATTTAGGAACAGATCTCGCGGCTCCAGCGGGCACACCCATCCGAAGCGTCGGCGACGGAGTTGTCGTTGAGGCTGGATACAAAGGTGGTAACGGGAATTATGTGACCATTCGTCACAACAGCACTTACACGACAGGCTATCTGCACATGTCACGAATCGCGGCTGGTATGAGAAGCGGAGCAAATGTGCGACAAGGAGAAGTGATCGGATATGTGGGCTCCACAGGATGGGCAACAGGCCCACATCTCTGTTACCGATTTTGGAAAAATGGTGTACAGGTTGATGCTCTAAAAGTTGAATTACCCGCGGCCGAACCAATACGAGGTGAGTTCAAGGAGCGCTACCAACTAACGATGGACTCGGTTCAAAGACGCCTGAATGGCGTTTCGTTAAGCGCCGGGAAATAAGATCCCCTGCTCGTCGATTCCAGTCATCGCGAGATTGCCGATAATTGCAAATATTTTATCCCCACGCCCATGAGTACTCCTAAAGAAATATTTCTGTTGCAACGACAAAAAGCTTTAGAGTGGCGGACGGCCCCTGTGCACAAACGGAAACAGCGCCTGAAAAAAATTCACCATTGGATTCTGGAAAATAAAAAACAAATCTGTGAGGCCGTCCACGCCGATTTCAAAAAGCCCTTCGAGGAAGTTCAAGCGAACGATATTTATCCGGTAACGGCAGAAATCAATCATATCCTGACCCATCTTGACGATTGGGTAAAGCCAAAGAAAGTTGACACGCCCCTAACACTTTTGGGAACATGGTCTGAGGTTCGTTACGAACCGCGTGGTGTTTCCTTAATCATCGCGCCATGGAATTTTCCTTTCAACCTGGCCATTGGTCCGTTGGTTACAGCGCTCGCTGCCGGTAACACTGCTATTGTGAAGCCGTCAGAAATAACACCATCAACCTCTGCGCTGATTTCTTCAATGATTGCTGAGTTGTTCCGTCCGGAAGAAGTTTCTGTGTTTCAAGGAGGTCCCGAAATTTCAACCGAATTACTATCGCTTCCATTTGATCACATCTTTTTTACCGGAAGTCCTGCTGTTGGAAAGATTGTCATGAAAGCCGCAGCCGAGCATCTTTCTTCTGTTACACTAGAGCTGGGTGGTAAGTCACCCGTAATTGTTCATGAAGACTGCGATGTGTTTCATGCTGCTCAGCAAATTGCTTTCAGTAAATTTCTAAACAACGGACAGACCTGTATTGCGCCAGACTACATTCTGGTTCATGAAAAGGTGAAAGACGA
Organism: Cyclobacteriaceae bacterium; assembly: GCA_049423005.1. Classification (GTDB taxonomy): domain Bacteria; phylum Bacteroidota; class Bacteroidia; order Cytophagales; family Cyclobacteriaceae; genus ELB16-189. The sequence goes on along the minus strand of JBMSPY010000039.1, from coordinate 2,042 downwards.
TTTTCTGAAGTTTCTAAAAAAGGAAACCTTGCGCATGTTTGGTGATCGCGAATCGGTGCGACCAGATTCACCGCAATATGGACGGATAGCCAATCAAAAAAATTTCTCGCGTTTGCTTTCCGTCGTGGAGCGCGCCACCGCCGATGGTTGGACTCCTGTACTTGAGGGAGCTTATCATTCAGAGTCAAGATTTTTTCACCCGACAATTTTGACGGGTAATACGTTTACGGGCAGTATCATGGAAGAAGAAATCTTTGGTCCAATATTACCCGTGGTACCGTATCATAATTTAGATGCGGTGGTTGAAGAAATCAATCGGCGTCCGAAGCCACTGGCACTTTATGTTTTTTCGAACAGCAAAAAAGTATGCAACTCAGTCACGCAGCGCACATCCGCAGGTGGTGTTTGTTTTAACGGATGTCTGATTCAGTTTATTCATCCCAATTTGCCTTTCGGTGGAGTAAATAATTCGGGGATAGGAAAAAGTCACGGACATCATGGATTCCTGGCATTCAGCAATGAAAAAGCTGTGGTTCGTCGGCGAGTGGGGTTTGCTTCAACTACTCTGTTTCATCCCCCCTATCCTAAATGGTTCAATGGCCTTATCGATCCGCTGCTTAGATGGTTCTAGGTTATTGTGAGCCTTCGGTTCAAGTTTTTAAACATCCTGTTTTTGATGCCGCGGGTATTGATGTTTCGGTTTTACGAGAGGACCTCAATCATGATTTTGTTTCCGGAAATAAATGGTGGAAGCTGCGCGATAATCTTGTTGCAGCCACCGAGTCCGGTTTACCGCTGTTGACCTTTGGTGGTGCTTATTCCAATCACATTTATGCTACTGCGGCAGCTTGCCATGAATTAAATATTTCATGCATCGGAATCATCCGTGGGGAAGATGGTCAAATCGAAAGCCCAACTCTTCGTTTTGCACGTGAGAAGGGGATGCGCATCATTCGTGTGTCTCGGGAGAATTACAGGAGGAAATCAGAACATGAGTTTTTAGAAACCCTGCGAAAGAAGATCGGCGAATTTTATATCGTACCTGAGGGAGGAAGCAATCAGAGAGCAGTCGCAGCTTGCTCTGATTGGGGAAGAAAAATTGAAGCCGTTTATGGACATGCATTTGATGCGATCGCACTACCTGTGGGAACCGGTGGAACGATGGCAGGAATAATTTCAGGCTTGAGTCCGCGACTGACAGTTCATGGTTTCGCTGTTTTAAAAGAGGGTAATTTTTTAAAGGATCAGATCAGTGGCTTTATCGATAACTCTACAAAAGAATCATTCGATAACTGGGTTGTTCACACCAATTATCATTTTGGTGGATATGGAAAACCAAATGAAGCCGTCTTTTCATTTATCAGAGATCAACATCCGTATCTTCCTCTCGACGCAGTCTATACAGCCAAAATGATGCTGGGACTAATTGATTTAGCTAAGAACGGGCTTTTTGAAAGTGGTCACAGATTATTGGCGCTTCACACAGGTGGCCTTCAGGGAAATTCTGGATTTATGGGCAGGGGTCTCTTCGAGAGCCTCAGAGACCCTTCTTGAGTTTCATCAGTAAGTGTGCACAAGGTGGCTAAGTTTATCGAAGCCATCGTTGCTTGATCTCTTCAATAACCTCAGAAACCCTTCTTGAGTTTCATTAGTAATTGAGCACAAGGTGGCTGAGTTTATCGAAGCCACCGTCTTCACTCAAGTCACCTCATCTTCGGGCTTAAGATTTCGATAAGATTTGGACAACTCCGGTGGCTTCTGATGTTGGCCATAAATCAGCGCTTCCTTTTTTTGACGCCTCCACTTTTGAACGGACTTTTCTCTGTAGAATGCGCTGGCGACTCTTTTGTGTTCTTCCAGATAAACCAGCTTAACCGGCAACCTTTTCTTTGTAAAATTTGCGCCCTCCCCGGATTGGTGTTGTTTAATTCTACGCATAATATCCTTTGTGCTCCCCGTATAATATGAGCCATCTGCGCATTCAAGAATGTACATCCATCCTTTCATATAATTTTTTGAGTTGGGGTTTATTCGAGGACCTC
>JBMSPY010000038.1:0-12431 GCA_049423005.1 Cyclobacteriaceae bacterium | reverse complement strand
TCCATGTTAAGGATGCAGAATTCAATCCAACTGGAAAATCAGGAGTCTACGGTGGTTATCAGGGTTGGGTCGATCGTCCCGGTCGTTTCCGTTCACTTGGTGACGGACAGGTTGATTTCAAATCCATCTTCAGCAAGTTGGCTCAATACGATTACGATGGTTGGGCAGTGTTAGAATGGGAGTGTGCCTTAAAGCATCCGGAACAAGGCGCAGCGGAAGGTGCTCCTTTTATTCGCGAACATATAATAAAGGTTACCGAGAAGGCTTTTGATGACTTTGCCGCAACAGGTAAAGACGCTAAGCTGATTAAAAAAGTATTGGGAATTTAACTTAAACTGAAAACCAAAAATGAATAAGTCATTTGTTGTCGTGTTATCCGGAATGTTCCTGTTCTCAGCCTGTGGAGGAGAGAAGAAGGAAGCACAGCAGGAAGAGTTTGTAGTCAATGAAAGCAGCGCGCCAGCTGCAGCGGCGGATCCCATTGCTGAAGGAATGGCTCTGGTAGCAGCCAGTGATTGTAAGACCTGTCATCATACGGACAATAAGATTATTGGGCCGTCCCACAAAGAGGTTGCCCAGAAGTATGAATTCACAGAAGCCAATGTGAAAATGCTTGCTGAAAAAATTATTAAAGGCGGACAAGGAGTTTGGGGACAAATTCCAATGACTCCGCATCCGGATGTCAAGCAGGAGGATGCTGAAAAGATGGCGCGCTACGTGCTGTCCCTTGACGGCGAGACCGAGCATTGATCTCCCAATCCCCAATACCCACGATCATGAAGTTATTCCGTACGCTCTTGCTGCCCGTTGTGGCTGCTGTTCTTTTTAGTGCCTGTGCGCCAGACAAGCCGGCCATTTTAGTCTTTTCCAAGACCAAAGGATTCCGACATCAATCGATAAAAGTCGGAAAGGCTGCGCTGATGAAAATTGGTGCTGAGGCTGGTTATCAGGTTGACACAACCGAATCTGCTGAGGCCTTTACTGAAGAAAATCTGAAAAAGTATCGCGCGGTGATCTTTCTCTCAACCACAGGAGATGTACTCGATCAAAAACAGCAGAATGACTTCATGCGGTTTATTCAAGCAGGTGGTGGTTACCTTGGCATCCACGCCGCAGCGGATACGGAATACGATTGGTGGTGGTATGGAAAACTGGTGGGTGGTTATTTCCTGAGTCACCCTCAACCTCAGGAAGCGGAGTTAAAAAAGGTCAATGACTTTCCGATTCCGGCAGATAGTCTTCCGGCATCCTGGAAACATTTCGATGAGTGGTACAACTACAAGAAACTATCTCCGGATATTAAAGTACTCTACAATCTCGAAGAGACCAGCTACACCGGAGGTGAGAATGGCGCTCAGCATCCGATTGTGTGGTATCATGATTTTGATGGAGGTCGCTCGTTTTATATTGGACTGGGACATACCGATGAAAGCTATAGCAATCCACTCTTTTTACATGCTGTGAAGAAAGGTCTGGCTTATGCTGTAGGCACGGAAAAGCCTGATTTCGATAAGGCGTACACGGTGCGCCGCCCGGATGACAATCGGTTCACTAAAGTGGTTCTGAAATATTTCCTGGATGAGCCCACGGAGATGACCATTCTGCCTGACGGTCGGATCATCTTCATTGAAAGAAAAGGTAACGTCAAATTATATGATCCTAAAACAGATTCGCTGAGTTTGATCAACACCTTTAATGTAGCTACCAAGTTTGAGGATGGAATGATTGGCATTACACGTGATCCGGATTTCGAGAAAAACAACTGGCTGTATGTTTTTTACGCGCATCCAGAAAAATCAGTCAATCAACTTAGTCGTTTTGAGTTTAAGGATGGAAAGATTGACATGACCTCTGAGAAGCAGATGCTTGAAGTAGCCACTCAGCGTGAAACATGCTGCCATACCGGAGGTTCGCTCACGTTTGATGCATCAGGTAATTTATTCATTTCTACCGGTGACAATACCAATCCGTTTGAATCGGATGGTTTTTCACCGTCGGATGGCCGAAAAGGCCGTGCGCCGTTTGATGCACGCAGCTCATCCTCCAATACCAATGACCTTCGTGGAAAAATTTTACGCATTCATCCCGAACCCGATGGAACGTACACCATTCCTGAGGGAAATCTTTTTTCAAAAGGAGAAGAAAAAACCAGACCGGAGATTTACACGATGGGTCTGAGAAATCCATATCGGATTTCGGTAGATCCCAAGCGGGGTTGGTTGTATTGGGGAGAAGTTGGTCCGGATGCCGGTAACGACAGTCCGACACGCGGACCACGTGGATACGATGAATTTAACCTGGCTAAAGCACCGGGGTATTTTGGATGGCCGTTGTTCATCGGTAATAATTATCCTTATGCGACGTACGATTTTGAAACCAAAGCGATAACGCCAGGTCAGGATCCAAAAGCACCTAAAAATCTTTCGCCTCACAATACTGGTAAAACGGATCTTCCGGCCTTATCGGATCCATTCATTTACTATCCTTATTCCGAATCGCCTGATTTCCCGCTCATGGGAACAGGAGGCCGTAATGCCATGGCTGGCCCGGTTTATTATTCTGATCTCTATGCCGATAAACCAGGAGCATTCCCCGATTATCTGGATGGAAAGCTGCTGATTTATGAATGGATGCGTAACTGGATTCGATTGGTTTCATTGAATTCAGATGGCAGTATTCTGGACATTGAACCGTTTATGAGCAATACCACATTCAACAACCTGATTGATCTGGAATATGGTCCTGACGGAAAACTATATGGTATTGAGTATGGAACAAAATGGTTTGCTCAAAATGAGGATGCTCGCTTATTCCGCGTAGACTTCAACGGCGGCAATCGACCGCCATCGGCCTCGCTGGAAGCCGATCAAAAGTCTGGGGCTCTACCGTTGAAGGTTTCGTTTAATGCGACCGGAAGCCAGGATCCCGATGGTGGCAAGCTTTCTTACACATTGACCATCGGTGAGGAAATATTGAATTCTGAGGATGGCACGTTTATGTATGAATTTACACAGCCTGGTGTTTACCGTCCAACGCTTACGGTTTCTGATCCTGACGGAAGCTCATCCAGTGCTGAATTGGTCATCATTGCCGGTAATTCCAATCCGGAGATTTCGATTTCGATCGATGGCAACGATACCTATTACTTCAAAGGCAAGTCGGTCAATTACAAAGTAGCGGTCACTGATAAAGAAGATGGTTCTACAGAGAGCGGCACCATTGCTCCTGGATCTGTGATGGTTTCGGTGGATTTTATGGAACAGGGTTACGATAAGACTATGATTGCCCAAGGTCATCAAAAGCCGAATCATCCTGGTCAGTTGCTAATTGCGGAAAGTGATTGCAAATCCTGTCACCTAACCGATCAAAAATCAGCCGGACCTGCTTACCGCGAGATCGCCAAAAAGTATAAAGGCGATGCCGGCGCGATTGAGCGACTGGCCAATAAGATTATCAATGGAGGTTCAGGAGTGTGGGGAGATGTAGCCATGGCAGCCCATCCTCAGATCTCAAAAGAAAATGCAGCTCAAATGGCGAGTTATATCTTATCGCTGGCTAATGAATCCAAGGAGTCGTTGAAGCTGGCCAGTAAGATTACTTTTGACAAGACATCTGCTCAGCCGTTCAATGCACAAAGTGCCTATGTTGTAACCGCTAGTTACGAAGACAGGGGCAATGGTGCAGTTCCTCCATTAAATAAGACTGTTGCTAAGGTGCTCCGTGCGCCTTACCTGACGGCAGAGGATGAACTACTTCTGAATGGACCAGAGGTACAGTCTGTTCCTACGGCTGGAAAAGCATTGATGAACGTCACCAATGGATCATCTGTTACCTTCAAAAATGTAGATCTGCGTGGAGTATCTTCCATTTCATTTAGCGTTGTCGAAGTATTTGGTATGACCGTCGGTGGCGGCCTGGAAGTGTATCTCGGAGACAAAAATGGAAAGCAGGCCGGTCAGGTTGATTTCACAGCTCTCCCAGGTATGAAAATGCAGGAAGGTGTTTTTGTGAAATCAGGTAAAGTGAGTTTCCCGGCTCAGGCTACGCGCAGTGATGTTACCTTGGTGTTTAAAAATGCGAAGGCACCTGCCGATAAATCTTTGTTCATCTGGCTGAATGGTCAGTTGCAATAAGTAACTTGTTAAACAAACCCCAGAAGATATGACAATCACCAGAAGAGATTTTATCAAGTCCGGAGCCTTGGCTGCTGCGGCTACTGCTTTTTTACCAGAGGCATTTGCCTTTCAGGGAGCCTATAAGGATCGGATCGGACTTCAGTTGTATTCACTTCGCGATAGTATTTTCAAGGACCCACGGAAAATTCTTTCCGATGTAGCTTCCTATGGCTATAAGGAATTGGAAACTTTTGGGTACAAAGACGGAAAGCTGTTTGGGCTTACCGTGAAAGAGTATGCTGATCATGTAAAATCTCTAGGCATGAAGACCATCAGTGGACATTATGGTCTGGATATGCTTAGCGCCGGTTGGGATAAGTCTTGCGCTGATGCTGCAGCCTTGGGCCAAAAATATGTGGTTGTTCCCTGGATGAATAAAGAAAGCTACAGCAGTCTGTCTGTACTGAAAAAGACTTGTGAAACCATCAATAAGGCCGCTGCTGTAGCCTCAAAAGCTGGTTTGAAAATGGGATACCACAATCATGACTTTGAATTGGGAAAAGTAGAGGGTCAGGTCATTCTGGATGTGATGCTGAAAGAGTTGGATCCGAAGTTGGTCTCCATCGAGCTGGATTTGTATTGGGTGGTGTATGCTGGCGGTGATCCACTGAAGTATTTTGCGGCTTATCCTGGTCGTTTTGAACAGTGGCATGTAAAGGATATGAGTAAGACCGATAAAACCAAAAATGCAGATGTCGGCACCGGATCGATTGATTTTAAAGCCTTGTTTGCTAGAGCTGGTCAATCTGGTATGACGCATTTTTACATCGAGCAGGAAACCTATCCCGTTTCTCCAGCAGAAAGTGTCAAAAATTCCTTAATTAATTTGAATAAATTGGTTTGATACCGACAAAGATCAGTTGGGATCTTTCTCGCTAATCAATCTTAATTCATTTATCCTTCTAATTTTGCGCCGTGAATTACGGCGCAATTTTTTTTGTTCTGGTTGCCTCCTTTGTTCAGGCACAACAGACACAAACTGTTTCAGGAGTTATCCGAACGGTAAATGGTGATCCTATTCCTGGTGCTCATGTTTTATTTCAAAGCGATTCCTCATATATCCGGATCAGCGATCCCGAGGGAAGATTTTTATTTGACCAGGTTCCAGTAGGTCGACAGCTACTGATTGTTCAGCATACAGGCTATCTCGACCATCAGGAGGAAATTTTAATCATAGCAGCTCGTCCGATTCGCTTGGATATCGAGCTCGCAGAACGCTCGGAGTTATTGCAGAATATTGAAGTAATCGCCGGACAACGGACCAGTGACCCTGATCGGTATGGAATATCGATTGAAAAGACCTTGCGGGTGCCGGCTAATTTTTTTGATCCGCTGAGGATGACGGCCACACTCCCCGGAGTAGCCGTAACCAACGATCAGGCCAACGGTATCGCTTTTCGCGGGTATTCACCCAATGCGCTATTGTGGCGTCTGAATGGCTTGGATATCGTTAACCCCAACCACCTGGCAAACGCCGGTACGCTTAGTGACCGACCTGTAGCCAATGGGGGCGGGGTGAGCATTTTAAGTTCTCAGGTTTTAGATCGTACGGATTTTCAATTCGGCACTTTCAGCCCATCAACTGGTAATGTACTTTCCGGTGCAGTTGATATGCACTTCCGTAAAGGAAATGCCCTCCGAAAGGAACATACCATACAGGCAGGATTGATTGGAATGGATGTGGCAACAGAAGGCCCCCTGTCTCCGGGCGAGAAGTCTTCTTATCTGATTAATTACCGATACTCGACAGTAGGCTTGTTGACCTCGGCAGGTGTTGATTTTGGTGGCGAACGGATAAATTTCAACGACCTGTCCTTTAATGTTGGAATCGATCGTTCTAAGAATACTACCCTTTCGGTTTTTGGTTTTGCCGGTTTCAGCGCCAACAACTTCGATGCGAAACCTCCTCAGGAATGGGAAACAGAAAAAGATCGGTACTCCATTCGATACAAGGGGAAGACATTCGGTATTGGTCTGAAAGAAGACAGGAAAATAAATCCTTCTACAACGCTTCGATTGGGCATGGCTGTGTCTTCGCAATCCCAAAAGCGTACAGCGTTAGGAGTGGCGGTACCAATTCCGAATCTAAGGGATCAAAATTTTCAGTCCGATCGATTGGTCTTATCCGTAAATGCTGAACTGGAAACTTCTCTTACTGAAAACATAAAAACCGAGACTGGAATATTGGCAACTTCCAATGCTACCGATCTTGTAGTGGCCAATAAAAATACAGCGGGATTGCCCGTTAATTTGATTGATGGTGAGGTTAAGGGATGGCTGCTTCAGCCTTATAGCGGTTGGGAGATTTCAATGGGTGCCCTACAGGTAGCCCCATCTGTTCGTTACACACATTTTAGTTACAATGCTAAGGGAAGCTTTGATCCAAGGTTATCCTTGCGCTATCCTTTAGCCAAAGGAATTTTCTCGGTTGGGCTTGGTCAAGTGAGTCAGATTCAGCAAACCTCCTGGTATCTGGCCGACCCCGGTAATAAACAATTACCCATGACCAGATCTCAGCAAATTCAGGCTGCCTTTGTTCGAACCTACACCACCGGACTAACCTGGAGACTTCAGGCTTTCCACCACCGCTTGTTGGATGTGCCTATGGCTGCTTGGGATGGCTTGCCCATGACCATGATTCCTTACTCGACATTGAATCTTCAGGAAGAATTACCTGAAATGCCATTGGTCGCTGAGGGTACCGGAAGAAATGAAGGACTCGAGGCTATGGTTGAGAAAAGATTTGTAAACCAGTTTTATTTTTCAGATTCCGGCAGTGTCTTCCAGGCTACTTTCGGAACTGCGAATTCGTCGCAGCAATGGTTTGGTCGGTTTAACGGACGCTATACTGCTGCCTTGACCGCAGGTCGCGAATGGGGCTTTCGAAAAAATGCTTTTGGTGTTCATGTACGGACACTTTCGTTCGGAGGTCAGCGCGAGCGGGTTATCGATGAACAAACTTCCGCATTGGCCGGTTATACCGTATACGATCCTATGAGTCGATATTCTGTTGTGCTGCCCGATTATCACCGAATGGATCTGCGTATTAGCTGGCGAAAGAATAAGCCGGGAAAAACCAGAACCTTTTCAATCGATATCCAAAATCTCACCAACAGACAAAATTCAGCTGGATTTTATTTCGATACATTCCTTCAGGCTGTGACCGAACGTAAACAGTTGGGAATTATTCCAGTGATTACGTGGCGGTTGGATTTTTAGGTTTTGATTACGGACGAATGTCTGGAGTAGCGGGGACGAATGTCCGGAATAGCGGGAATAGCGGGATAGCGGGCCGAATGTCCGGAAGAGCGTCTCTTAATTAGTTTGTTTGTTAATCTCGGACCAATGTCCTGAATAAGAAGAAAGGGGCCATTTCAAAATCTTGTTTCAATCCTAACGAGCATTAGTCTATTTAATGACTGATGGTTAAATTTGCAGCCTAAACATTCATAAATGGCTGATTTTAAGATCTCTTGTCCTTATTTGGTATCAAATGGTGAATTGAAAGAGTGGGTGCAGCAGGTTGCGGGGTTGTGTGAGCCCGACCAGATTCGTTGGTGCGATGGCTCTAAAGCGGAATACACTGAAATGTGTGAAAAGCTCGTCGAGAAGGGAACCTTTATCCGACTCGATGAAAAAAAACGGCCAGGCAGCTTTGCCTGTTTTTCTGACCCCAGTGATGTAGCCAGAGTAGAAGATCGTACGTTTATCTGTAGTCGTAAAAAAGAAGATGCGGGGCCAACCAACAACTGGGTTGATCCGCGTGAGATGAAGCAAACGCTTCGGGAATTGATGAAGGGTTGCATGCACGGGCGTACGATGTATGTCATTCCATTTAGCATGGGTCCGATAGGTTCTCCCATTTCTCACATAGGCGTAGAAATTACCGACTCCGAGTATGTAGTGGTCAATATGCACATCATGACACGGGTCGGCACGGGTGTTATCGATGTATTGGGCAACGACGGGAACTTTGTTCGATGTTTGCATACCGTCGGGGCTCCTTTGGAATTTGGACAGCGTGATAAAAAATGGCCTTGTAACCCCGAGGTGAAATACATTGTACATTATCCGGAGGAGCGTTCAATTGTTTCCTATGGTTCTGGTTACGGCGGTAATGCCTTACTTGGAAAAAAGTGTTTCGCCTTACGAATTGCATCAGCCATGGCGAATGAAGAAGGATGGCTTGCCGAGCATATGCTGATCATGGGTGTTGAAGATCCTGAAGGAAAGAAAACCTATATCGCTGCTGCATTTCCAAGCGCTTGTGGCAAAACGAATTTTGCCATGCTCATTCCGCCCAAGGCGATGAGTGGCTGGAAAGTTACTACAGTAGGGGATGATATCGCCTGGATAAAACCAGGTAAGGATGGGAAACTATATGCTATAAACCCTGAGGCAGGATATTTTGGTGTAGCACCTGGAACCAATGCCAAGACCAATCCCAATGCCATCGAGGCCATTAGCAAGAACACCATCTTTACCAATGTGGCTGTTACCCCTGACGGTGATGTATGGTGGGAAGGATTGACCAAGGAAGCTCCGGCTGGTTTGATCGACTGGCGCGGACAGCCTTATGATGCCGCATCCGGAAAACCGGCTGCTCATCCCAATGCACGCTTTACGGCACCGGCACACCAGTGTCCGTCTATTGATCCGGAGTGGGAAAATCCTGAAGGTGTTCCCATCGGCGCCTTCATCTTTGGAGGAAGACGCAGTACAACCATTCCTTTGATTTATCAGGCACACAACTGGAATAATGGCGTATACCTGGCGGCCACAATGGGTTCTGAAATGACGGCTGCCGCATTTGGGGAAATTGGAAAAGTCAGACGTGATCCATTTGCCATGCTTCCGTTCTGTGGATACCATATGGGAACCTATTTCAACCACTGGTTACAGTTTGGTAGGGATATTCCTAATCCGCCACGGATTTTTGGTGTGAACTGGTTCCGAAAAGATGAAAAAGGAAATTTTCTATGGCCTGGTTTTAGTGAAAACATGCGCGTGCTAAAATGGATCGTTCAAAAAATAAGCGGTCAGACCAACGCAGTGGAAAGTCCAATCGGGTGGATGCCGCATTACGAAGATCTGGACTGGGAGGGATTGGATTTTACCCCTCAGCAATTTGATGCCATTATGCAGGTCGATCGTGAACAGTGGAAACGCGAGCTGCTGGATCATGCTGAGTTGTTTGAACGGATGTACGATAAACTGCCCAAAGAATTCATTTTTATGAGGGAGTTGTTGCTATCGAGTCTATGGCGTTCCCCTGAAAAATGGCGTCTGGACTCGGAGCGAGATGAGGAGCATTGATAAACCGAAACGGAATGGTTTCCGGACTTTGATGTTGTTTAAGATTTAAGGAATTTCGCCCCATTCCGATGAAAACGATATGTACCTATGAGAGTCGAAAAAATACTTTGGATAGTCTTGTACGCCGTGGTAGTGGCCTGTTCTCCTAAGCAAAAAGTGGACGAAAGCAGAATGGAATTGTTTACACTGGTTAACGCCAACGGCATGAAAGTAACCATTACCAATTTTGGTGGTAAGGTAGTTTCGATTTTAGTGCCGGATAAAAACGGAAAATTGGCCGATGTGGTGTTGGGCTACGATTCGCTTTCTCAGTATCCTTCAGGTAATCCTTATTACGGTGCCCTAATCGGTCGCTTTGGTAACCGGATTGCCAATGGACGATTCACCCTGGAGGGACAAGAGTATACGCTCGCTACCAACAACGGTCCAAATGCGTTGCATGGTGGACCCGGCGGATTTCACAACGTGCTCTGGAAGGCCAAGCCATTTACCAATGAGGTAGGGCAGGGACTTGAGTTGGCGTATGAGTCCAGAGATGGTGAGGAAGGTTATCCAGGACATATGCGCGTTACCGTTATTTATTTGCTCAGTCAGGATAATGAATTGATCATGGCCTACGATGCCACTACCTCAAAGCCTACAGTAGTGAATATGACGCATCATTCCTTTTTCAATCTAAAAGGAGAAGGTAATGGTGATATTCTGGGTCATCAGTTTGAAATTTTTGGTGAGCACTTTTTACCAGTTGATTCTACATTGATTCCAACAGGAGAAATTCGGTCAGTTAAGGGAACGCCCTTTGATTTTTTAGCACCGCATACTGCCGGGGAAAGAATATTTCAGGAGGATGAGCAGTTGAAATTTGGAAATGGTTACGATCATTGTTGGGTTGTTTCCCAGGCCTTTGCCGGTGAAATGGTCCTGATGGCTAGGGTAACAGAACCGGAATCCGGCCGAGTTTTGGAGGTACGTTCAACGGAACCCGGACTTCAGTTTTACTCTGGCAATTTCCTCAGTAAGAAAGAAGTTGGTAAAGGAGGAAAGGTTTATGATTTTCGATCCGCTTTTTGCCTGGAGCCTCAGCATTATCCCGACTCACCCAATAAGCCTCAGTTTCCGTCTACCGTCCTGAAGCCAAACGAGCATTACAACCAACGGACCATCTATCGATTCAGCACGACGGCAGCCGCCGGCAGTTAGTTTTCGTTGAGGTTTTTAAAGAGGCCTCACTACCCTATATTTGCGCCCTTAAAATCATTGAAATGGGTTTAAAGTGTGGTATCGTAGGTCTTCCAAACGTTGGTAAATCAACCTTGTTTAATGCCTTGTCCAACAACAAGGCGGAAGCGGCAAACTTTCCGTTCTGTACCATCGATCCGAACGTTGGAGTGGTAATGGTTCCGGACGAGCGTTTGAACATCCTGGCTCGTTTGGTAAATCCTAAAAAGATAGTTCCTACAACCTTCGAATTTGTTGATATCGCTGGTCTTATTAAAGGAGCAGCTCAAAGTGAAGATATCGGTCGTGGATCTAAGTTCCTGGCGCATATCCGGGAAGTGGATGCCATTGCTCATGTGGTTCGTTGTTTTGACGACGACAATGTTGTGCATGTTCATAACAAAGTTGATCCGGTTTACGATAAAGAGGTGATCGATACGGAGTTGCAGTTCAAAGATTTGGAATCTGTGGAAAAGAAAATTTCCAAGGTTGAACGGACAGCAAAGAGTGGGGATGCGAAAGCCAAAAAGGAATTGCAATCACTACAAAAGTTTCAACAAGCCCTTCAGGAAGGAAAAAATGCGCGGGCGGTAGAAGCTGACGAGGAGGACTTGAAAGCCGTTTATGATCTTCATTTGTTGACCATTAAACCGGTGATTTATGTGGCCAATGTGGATGAAGGTTCGGTATTAAAAGGCAATCACCATGTGGAGGCTTTAAAAGAGAAGATCAAGGGAGAGGGAGCGGGGCTGGTAATGATTTGTGCTGCTATTGAGTCGCAAATTGCAGAGTTGGAGTCGCTCGAAGACCGAAGGGCATTTCTGGCTGAGTATGGATTAACGCAATCTGGCCTGGAGCAGCTAATCCGTGCCTCTTACTCCATTCTAAATCTGATTACCTATTTCACCGCCGGTGAAACGGAAGTTAGAGCATGGACCATTCAAAAAGGATGGAAAGCACCCCAAGCTGCTGGTGTTATTCATACTGATTTTGAACGTGGCTTTATCCGTGCTGAAGTGATCAAAATCCCTGATTACGAGCTCTATAAATCAGAAGCCGGTTGCCGTGAGGCTGGAAAATTGGCCATTGAAGGAAAAGAATATGTGGTCGAAGATGGCGATGTAATGCATTTTCGATTTAATGTGTAAGTTATTCTATATCAATATTTTGTACCATTGTTATTAAATATCTAGTTTATATCAGGTAACCCTATCTGGTAATTAGGCTTTTCATTTTATCTGATTTCTAGTAACTTAGAACTCTATCATTACTTTTTAGATAGAAGGTTTAATTCATTTTTAGCCTAACATTCAGGTAATTGAGAGTTCGGTTTATTTTTCAGCTTGTCAATCGCGGGGCTTATGTCCCGTTCCACCATCAGTACCTTTTAGCTCAAACCATACGAGGGGTCCTGGTGAAGGGTGGAAACCCTGATTTTCTCAGTACCAGTGAATTCAATTTTTCCGGACTAAAGGGTCAAACCCGAATCAGTCGTAAGGGCCTGCATTTCTTTTCCAATCGGGTTACCCTTGTTCTTTCATCCGGATTACCCGGGTTTGTTGAATATTTTACACAAGCACTCTTTAACCAACGAGAACTCACCATTGGTAACATGGTGCTCATACCGGAAAAGACGGAGCAAGAATCTATTCCTGTTCTTTCAGAAAGTGGAAAATACCTGTGCTTGTCTCCATTAGTCCTGCTGCCTGGGGTTTTTAATGA
>JBMSPY010000037.1:0-12505 GCA_049423005.1 Cyclobacteriaceae bacterium | reverse complement strand
TGCACGTGGCCTACACCGGACCAAAAATTCTGGAGATCGACTCAGAGGGTTATCCCGTCCAACCGTATGGAATAAAAGACAACCCACATTCAGTTTTAGATGTGGCTGATATCGTATTCATCGATCCGGTGAACACAGGCTACAGCCGTATTTTAGATAAGGACGCTAAGCGCGATGAATTTTTTGGCGTAAATGCCGATATCAAATACCTGGCGGAATGGCTGAACACATTCGTGTCCAGAAAGAATCGTTGGCAGTCTCCGAAATACCTGATTGGCGAGAGCTACGGCACAACCCGGGTATCCGGTCTGGCACTCGAACTTCAAAACGCGCAATGGATGTACCTTAACGGCGTAGTACTCGTTTCGCCAACCGAACTCGGCATCAACCGCGGTGATCAGATCGAAGCTGCAAACCGACTCCCCTATTTTACAGCAGCTGCATGGTACCACAAAGCCTTACCTGCTGATCTGCAAAAACGCGACCTCACCGATGTCCTGGCCGAAGCCGAGAAATACACCATCAATGAAGTTATTCCGGCCATTGCACAGGGCGGATTCATCGATCCCGCCCGAAGAAATCAGGTAGCGGAAAAGATGGCCTACTATTCCGGTATATCTTCTAAAGTCATCCTGCAACATAACCTGGACGTTCCCACTCAGTTCTACTGGAAGGAATTGCTTCGCGATCGTGGAGGTTTCACAGTAGGCAGACTGGATTCACGCTACCTCGGTATCGACCGGAAAGAGGCCGGTGACCGCCCAGATTACAATTCAGAATTGACTTCATGGCTGCACAGCTTTACACCAGCCATCAACTATTACTTACGTGAAGTACTTAAATACAAGACAGATGTTAAGTACAACATGTTTGGTCCTGTCAATCCATGGAATCGCGACAACGACAATACCGGTGTAAATCTTCGTCAGGCTATGGCGCAAAATCCCTACCTGAATGTCATGTTCCAGTGTGGGTATTTTGATGGAGCAACTACTTACTTCGAAGCGAAGTACACCATGTGGCAATTGGATCCCAGCGGAAAGTTTAAAGATCGTTTTCGTTTTGAGGGTTACCGCAGCGGGCACATGATGTATCTGCGTGAAGAGGATCTGGCAACAGCTAATGATCACTTGCGCGATTTCGTAATCAAAACCATGCCTAAAAAGGGAGTACCGGCTAAGTATTAATGACATAGCCCCGCCCGACTTATTCACATAACCAATTCAAATTACCTCTATGAATACCCGTTCGTTTATTACCGGCGGACTTGTTGCTGGAATCTTTTACTTTTTCCTGGGCTGGTTGGTCTTTGGAATTCTTTTGGCCGATACCATGCGAGAAAGAATGAATGAAGGTCTCTTCAGAAAAGACGAAGACATTATTCTTTGGGCTCTGGTAGTAGGTAATGTAGCTTATGGATTTTTATTGTCTTACATCTTTCACAACATGGGGGTGGAAAATGCAAGAAGGGGATCTGCAGTTGGTGCCGTGATTGGCCTGGTGACATCCTTAACATTCGACTTAAATTTTTTCGGCACGTCAACGATGTATAATGACCTGGTAGTGATCACATTTGACATTACAGCATTTGTTGTTGTCAGCGCAATCACCGGCTCAGTCCTTGGTCTTTGGATGAGCCGACAGGCGGTTAAATCTTAGAAGGTAATTTTCTGTGGTCTCTTTTGCCATTTGCGCAACATAGAGATCACAGAATTGTCTTTTTGAAGGGATCTACTTCTGACGAATCTACTGATTGAGGTAGATTACAAAAGAATTTAAAAATAATTTAGCAGAATTCACTGTGAAACTCTGTGTGTTCTCCTTTGTGATCTTTGTGTTTTTCTTTTTAACACAGAGATCACAAAGTTATCTTATGGAAAGTTCTTTTTTAGTTAAAAACCCCTCTTCGAATTTAGATCCTAGAGATTTGTTTGAGAAATTCTCTGCGTAACTCCGTGTGTATTTCTCATCGATCTCTGTGTTTAAATTTTTAACACAGAGAACACAAAGTTCTCATATTGAAAGGTCTATTTTTTTAATCAACCTCCACTTCGAAATTAATTCCCAGAGAATTATCTAAAAAACACAAATTCTCCGCCTAACTCTGAGTGTATTCCTCTGTGATCTTTGTGTTTAAATTTTCCACCAAAGGTTTAAGAAAAAAATCCCAGCACTGAGATCCCTGTGTTTAATCAATCCAACTAAAACTTAGTTAATCATTCAATCGCCACCGGTATTCCACATGGACCTTTTTTAAAATCAGAAAAAAAGGCACCCACCAAATGAGATCATTGGTGATCAACGTCCATCCAAAAGCAGCAGGAACAATACCCTGTGCATAATTCCACACAAAACCAATCGGACCAAAGATCTTTCCCAAAAATCCAACCGCTACAATTGGCCAGTGACGCATCGGATCAGCGCTGGCCCACCAATAGCCCAAGCCATAAACTCCGATCACCATGCCCATGCCCTGCCAGATCATCAGTTGCTCCGGAACAACCATGCCGGTCCATTCAAAAAACTTGGATGGAAAAAGAACTACCCAGGCACCCCAGAGCACATTGTAAACTGCAGCAAGTTTTAGAGTGAGCTTCATTTGATTAAAAGAAATCGTTGGCATTGGTCAATAATTAATTTCTGAATTTGATGAAATCAAGAAGGAAAATAACCGTCCAGCAAGCTGTTCGAAAACTATGAATGCGGATTAATCTAGTCACAAGACCATCAGAAGTTCCTTCCCGGGTTATTCTAACATGCAAGGGCACAGCAAATCCAAAGGTCAAAAGTACCGTGATTACCACTCCAAACCATTGTACCGCATGAATCCATCCTGGTTCGTTAAAAAAATTAACGCTGTGCCCATAACCCTGAACCAACATGGCCGGCAAGGTACATACCACGATAAAGGCCTTATACCACCAATAGCTAAAGAAACGCTCGTTTTCGGGCTTGGATAATTTCGGATAAATCCAAAGCTGGACAACCCAAGTCACCACAAACAGTACAGCATTGGAGAGGTGTAACATCATCGGCATCAACAAACGGTCGTTTTGCAAAAATTGTTGCAATCAACAAATTAGAAATGAAAATAAAACACAACTCAAGGATATATTTGGAATCAAATTATGTTCTATGCCTGACTTTATTCTAAAACCATGGCCCTGGTACGTAGCCGGACCGCTATTAGGTATTTCGGTTCCCTTATTGTTATTACTGGGAAATAAAAGCCTGGGTATTTCCTCCTCCCTGCGCCATTTGTGTGCAGCATGTTTTCCAGGAAAGGTACCGTACTTTAATTACGATTGGCAACGAGAGCAATGGAATCTCTTATTTGTTTTCGGCGTACTTCTTGGCGGAATCCTAGCGACAACTGTATTCAAAAATCCAGAACCTATCGTAGTACAGCCAGAAACCATTCAGGCCTTAGAACAACTAGGCGTAGAATCCCAAGGCGCACTTTTACCGGAATCCATTTTTAGTTTAGAAAATATCTTCTCGGTTCGTAGCCTAGTATTTCTAATCATCGGAGGATTTTTAGTTGGTTTCGGCACACGTTACGCCGGCGGTTGCACCAGTGGACATACTATAATGGGTCTATCAACACTGCAATGGCCTTCGCTTGTGGCTACAATCGCGTTTATGGCTGGTGGATTTTTTTGCACCCATTTGATCCTTCCATGGCTGCTCACACTCTAATCGACACTCTTACTCCCAACTTATAAATTTTCCAAAATGCAATCCTCCGAAGAATTCTCCCTACCTCCTGCTACACCAATCGAGTGCGAGGCTCCAAATAATCAAAGCACGCCAAACAAAAGCCTACTGGGTAATGTAAAATATGTGCTTCCTGGAATATTATTTGGCCTGGTACTAGTTAAAGCCGAAATCATTTCCTGGTACCGCATTCAGGAAATGTTTCGGTTTCAATCCTTTCACATGTATGGTGTAATTGGATCCGCCGTTATTACTGGAGTAATCTCTATACAGTTGGTTAAAAAACTTGGATTAAAAACAATACAGGGAGAACCAGTGGTTTTCCTGAAGAGGGAGTTTCATTGGGGAAATGTCATCGGAGGCTTACTCTTTGGCTTGGGCTGGGCGCTTACCGGAGCTTGCCCCGGACCCTTGTACGCTCAGATCGGAAGTGGCTTTTTTACAGTGATCATTACGCTAATCAGTGCGATCGGCGGCACGTGGGTTTATGGATACCTGCAGCGCCGACTTCCACACTGATAAATAAATCAATCAGAGTTCTTTCATCTCATTGACCACCTTCGTAATGGTTTGCTTGGCGTCGCCAAACAACATTAAACAATTCGGGTAGCCGAATAGCTCGTTTTCAATTCCGGCATAACCCTTGCCCATACTGCGCTTGCTGACGATGACCGTCTTGGCCTTATCGGCATTCAAAATAGGCATACCAAAAATCGGGCTTTGCGGGTTCGTACGCGCCGCAGGATTTACTACGTCGTTAGCACCAACCACAAAAACCAAATCCGTATTGGCAAACTCATCGTTGATCTGTTCCATTTCAATCAACTTATCATAAGAAATATTGGCCTCAGCCAACAACACGTTCATATGACCAGGCATACGACCAGCTACGGGGTGAATGGCAAACTTGAAACTGATGTTTCGCTTTTCGCATTGCTCCATTAACTCGCGAATCACATGCTGCGCCTGAGCAACAGCCATACCGTATCCAGGAACTACAATCACAGAGGAGGCAGAGTCAAAAAGCATAGCCGCCTCTTCTACACCAACCTCTTTGATCACAATTTGAGGACCATCCTGAGGACCCGCAGCAGCGGTCTGTCCGAATCCGCCCAGTAACACGTTCGTAAGAGAGCGGTTCATTGCTTTACACATGATCTGCGTCAGAATGATACCAGAAGCACCCACTAGGGAACCAGCGACAATCAGCACGTTATTGTTCAGAATAAAACCGGTAGCACAAGCGGCCATACCGGAATATGAATTCAGCAAAGAAATTACCACCGGCATATCGGCACCGCCAATGGGTATTACCGTAAGAATACCAAGCAGCAAACCGATGGCTGTAACACCGATGATAAACACATAATTACCAGGATCTGTAAATACCAAAACAGAGAACACAATAAAAGCAATCAACAGAATCAAATTGAGTGGATGTTGTCCTTTAAACGTTATTGGTGACCCATTGACCTTACCACTGAGTTTGCCATAAGCCACCATCGAACCGGTGAACGTTACCCCACCAATAAGTAAGCTGGCAAGAATACTGACTGCGATAATGGTATCAAGGGGCTCCAGCTTACCTACCCGGAGAAAGTAATCAGACAAGGCTACAGCCACAGAGGCCAGACCACCAAAGCCATTAAATAAGGCTACCATTTCAGGTATTCCGGTCATTTCAACCTTCTTGGCATAGTACCATCCTATCGCGCTACCAATAACCACACAGGCCAGAATTTCTGGCAAGGTCAGGAGATCGATTTGGAGAATTGTGGCCACAATGGCTATGAGCATGCCCACGGCGGAAAGAAAATTACCATTGCGCGCTTCCTTGGTTTTGTTCATCATCTTGATACCGATGATGAAGAGTACAGAAGCGACCAAATAGGAAATTTGTATCAGTGCATTCATTTCTTCTTGAACATTTTAAGCATACGATCCGTTACAGCATAACCACCTACTACGTTGATGGTGGCGAGAACAAGTGCAGCCATTCCCAGCCATTTACTGGCGGAGGTAAATCCCAGCTCATTGCAAGCCAGAATGGCACCAACAATGGTAATTCCAGATATGGCGTTGGAACCAGACATCAGCGGAGTATGGAGCGTAGGCGGAACCTTTGCAATCAATTCAAAGCCTAGGTAGCTGGCCAGCACCAGGACGTAGATCAGAATGATCAATGCTTCAGTATTCATTGGTCAAAGTTTAAGCTTTAGTTAAAATGTTTTTAGTGAATTCATGCACGAGCTGTCCGCTATGTGTAATGAGACAGCCTTTGGTAATCTCTTCCTCTTGATTCAGTTGCAATCCGTCTTTAGTGAATAAATGAAGAAGGAGCGTACTGATGTTGGCGGCATACAACTGACTGGCATTGGTAGCCAGCAATGAGGGAAGATTGGACTCTCCAACAATGGTTACACCGTACTTGACAACTGTTTTATTGATTTCGGAAATCTCGCAGTTTCCTCCGGACTCCACAGCCATATCAATGATAACCGCACCTTGTTTCATGGTCTTTACCATTTCCTCTGTAACGAGCACAGGAGCCTTCTTGCCAATTACAAGAGCAGTGGTGATCACCAAATCAGCTTCACGGATGCGCTCACTAATCAGTTGTTTTTGTTTTTTAAGAAAGTCATCAGAAACCTCACTCGCATAGCCTCCAGTCACTTTCACACCTTCTGCTCCCTCGACCGTGAGGAATCGACCACCAAGCGATTCAACCTGTTCTTTGGTTTCAGGGCGCACATCGGTAACCTCAACAATTGCACCGAGGCGCTTTGCGGTTGCAATGGCCTGAAGTCCGGCTACTCCGGCACCAAAGATCAAGACCTTAGCCGGGGTGATGGTTCCTGCCGCAGTCATCATCAAGGGAAAAATCTTACTGAGGTGGTTGGCACCTAAGAGCACTGCTTTATAACCAGCAAGGTTGGCCTGAGAGCTCAGCGCGTCCATTTTCTGAGCTCGGGATATCCGCGGAACAGCATCCATTGAAAAAGAGGTAATGGATCGAGCATTTAAGGCATCAACCATAACCTTATTAGTATAGGCATACATGTAGGAAATGCAACAGGCACCGGTGGTCATACCTGAAATTTCTTCAGGCGTAAACGGATTGACTTTCAAAACCAGGTTGGCAGAAAGGGCTTCCGAGCGCGAACCAACTACTGCTCCGACAGCAGTGTAATCGGCATCCGCGTAATACGAACTCTGACCAGCATTTTGCTCAACCAGAATTTCAAAGCCTTTTTTGACAAGTTGTTTAACCGCATCGGGGGACAAAGCCACCCTCTTTTCGTACTCTTTGGTCTCTCGGATAACACCAATTTTCATGGACGTGGGGAGAAATAGTGACTAAAATTTTACCTGTAAAAGTACCAAATTCAAACTTAATTAAAGGGCTATTTTGATAATTGGACGACCTAGGAGAAGCCATTTGTTGAATAGCCTATGCTACAGTCGGAAATTTTTAATTAGAAACGTCCCTAACTTCGCGAAAAATGAAAAATTCAATAGTCTTCGTAATGGTTATGGTTGCGATACTAACTACCGCACACTCGTTATGCGCTCAGCGTGAAGATGCAGTGTTTGAAAATCTGATAAAAACCTATGTAGAGTCAATCAACTCAGCAGATACAACTCTGGCAGCAACATTTTGGTCTAAAAGCCCCGAGGTTTCATTCATCAATCCACGGTCAACTGAATACGAATGGAAGGGCGTAAAAAATATCTATCAGATGTTCGGAGATACTTTTAACAAAAGAGATCTGCGCTTTAACAAATTAAAGGTGCAAAATTATAAGGACGTGGCATGGTTAACCTTCCAGTGGGTGTTTGATGCAACTTTTAAAAAGGACGATAGCCCTATGCAGACTAAAGGTCGTGAAACGCAAATTTGGAGGAAAGAAGGAAAAAGCTGGAAGCTTGTGCACATCCACTACTCAGGGTTACCCATAAATAGCGAACGGGAAGGATTTTAATTTCCAATAAGATTCTTTAACTATTCTTTTTCAGAATCGCGTAGAGCCTGTTCGAATACTGAAAGTTCCTGCGCGCCGCTCACCGCAAACTTTCGATTGAAGACAAAAAACGGAACTCCTCTAACCTTTAGTGAAGCGGCCTCAGAAAGATCAGCCATAATATCTGCATTAAAGCGCAACTCATCGAGTGCCTTTAGGAAATCAACTCCATCAAGTCCGTGATGCTCAGCAATATTTTTTAGCACTTCCAGATCGTCAACATTTTTTCCATGACTGAAATAAGCTCTGAACAATGACGCAGTCACCTCAGTGCCAACACCTGCACTATTCGCATATTTAATCAGCGCTTGAGCTCTCCAGGTATTGGCCACAACTACTTTTTCGAAATTAAACTCGAGCCCTGCTTCACGACCGGAGTCTGATAAACGTATATTGATTTGACGAACCTGGTCCAGAGGATAACCCTTGGCGTGATGTAAGTAATCATACAGGGAGACTGATGGGTCAGTCTTTAATTCCGGATTGAGTTGGAAACTGCGCATCACTACTTCAGCCCTTACGCCAGTAGAGGCAATAGCCTGATCCAATCGGGTTTTACCCAACCAGCAAAATGGACAACTTACATCCGACCACACTTCAATTTTGATCATACAGCAAATATCACTGAGTATTTCCAATTATCCCGCTGCCCAGCAAAGACCTAAAGATCTTTTTTGGACCTTTGTTGAAATCTCTGAATGATGCTAAAGCCCGCGACACTTAAATTCCTCAAAGACATCAAGCGAAATAATAACAAGGAATGGTTCCACAGCCATAAAGACCAATATCAACCTGCCAGAGAAAATTTCCTGGAATTCATCACGAAAGTTCTGGACCGATTAAAGGAGTACGATCCTACGATAGCCTCTGTTGAACCGGCAAGGTGTCTGTTTCGCATCAATCGGGATATCCGATTCTCGAAAAATAAAAGTCCCTACAAAACAAATTTTGGAGCCAATCCCAGCAAAGGCGGTAGAAAAATTTACCGCGCCGGTTACTATTTTCACTTAGAGCCCGGAATGAGCTTCCTGGCCGGTGGCATCTGGATGCCAGAAGCAGAAGACCTGGGCAAAATCCGACAGGAAATCGACTATTGCTTTAATGAATTCAAGGCGATCCTTCAGGATCGAAAATTTCGGAAACAATTCGGCACTTTGGACCGAGAAGCTGAATTGACCCGCCCACCTAAAGGCTATGACGCTACTAACCCAGCAATTGATTTTCTAAAACTCAAAAGCTTCACCGTAACGGCTGAAGTTCCAGATAGTCTACTCTCCTCCCCTAAATTGGTGTCCACCACGCTGGATCATTTTAAGACAATGATTCCGCTCATCCATTTTCTGAACAGAGCCTTAGATGGCGACGGCGCTTTGTGAAGTGTTAGTAAAACCTCATCAATCCGAGTTGGAAATTTATCTTTCTTGCACCTGATGTCATCAACAAACCTAAAAACACAGAGGAAAACCTGGGTGGAAAAAAGAAACATTCAAAAGGACCCCATTGTTAAAAAAATCAATGATGATTTTGCAGATATCAAAGCGGGTGAAACGATGCTGATCGCCAATCCCTCGATCGTTGACGATTACATTCGGCACATACCAAAAGGTAAAACATCAACGATAGCCCAGATGCGAAAAGATCTTGCAGCTGCTTACCGTGCAGATAAAATGTGCCCAGTTACGGCAGGTATATTTTTACGTATCGTTGCGGAAGCAGCCATGGAAGAACATCAAAACGGCTTAGCCGTTTCCAAAATGACTCCATTCTGGAGAATCATTCCCGCTGAATCATCAACGGCAAAAAAATTAACTTTCGGTGCGAAGTTCCTGAAAGAACAACAAACAAAGGAAGGACTTCAATTCCAGTTGGTGGGAAAAAGGAAAGATTTATAGACAGAATGCTTCAATCATTCTAATCAGTTGAGTAAATACCTCTTGTCTTCCGAAATACGGACGGATTGACACCGGTAATTTTTTTAAACACGCGGTTGAAATACGCCAGGTTCTCAAACCCAGAAGCAAAACAGGCTTCCGATACATTGGAATCCCTTAACAACAAACGCTTAGCCTGGTTGATGCGATGCTGATTAACGAAATCAGTGTAGGTAAGCTTCACCTGCTTTTTAAAATAGCGACAAAAAGCAGGAACGGAGAGATCAGCTACAGCTGCAGCGGCCGTTACATCAACAGGCTGCATAAAATGCTCCTCAACATGACGGTAAATTTTATTTAACCGCTCGCGCTCTTTTTCAGCGGCCTTGCCTTCGATGGGACGAGCATTCAGATTAATCACTTCCGATGAACGAGCCAAAAGGTCAAAAACAGCTAACAAATGCAGCAACTGACCAAAGCCTTCTTTTTCAGGTAGTGCCTTAAGCATTTGCCCCGCCTCCTCTTTAGTCTTCCCATAAAAAGCCAACCCTGTCCTTGACCGAAGGAATAAATCTTTGATACGCGACGCTTCCGGGGTTTCCAAAAAAGTATCCCCTAAAAAATTCTCCATCATCTGAACCACAACGGTGTCCACCGTTGTCTTCACCCCGTAATCAAAATTCAAATGCGGAATGTTGGATCCAATCAAAGCCAAATCACTACCCTTCCAGGATGAGACATGATCACCGATATGACCAATGCCATGAACAGCCTCCTCAAATACCAACACTACCACCGGATGAAAATGCCAGTAAAAAATTTCATTCAGTCTGGGCGTCAACAGAATCCGGAACGAATGGTTCCGCTCAGAAGGTATCGACTCCTGCTTTGGACGAATCATGAAACTAAATTAGCATTGAATTAAATTTTATATACTATTTTTATCAATACAGTGTAAATATTGGGTATTTCAGTGAAAAACGCAGTCTTTAGGGAGCAGCACCTTTACAGCACTAAAACCAAACGACTATGCAAAACCAGACAATGGCCACAACCATGATTCCAGATAATGCACATAAGGACATTCCGGGTAATCCCTCGACTGCCAAAAGCAGTGCATTAAAATTAAATGACCGATCAAACGGCAAGCCATTGCGCTCCTTAAGTGAGGATGATTGGGCTTTCTGGCAACACAACGGATATGTAGTTATTAAGAACGCCGTATCGAAAGAGCAAGCCGCAGCCACCGCAAATTTTTTGTGGGAATTTGAAGAAAAAGATCCCAACGATCCCTCAACCTGGTATACGGCACCTCGCGCTGAAATGAAAATGAAAGAGCTAGCCAATACCGGAATGGTTGAAGTGTATAACAACCAATATTTATGGAACAACCGGATGACACAGCGAGTGTACGATGCCTTCGTAGATATCTGGGGAACAGAAAAACTTTGGGTTACCATAGACCGAGCCAATTTGAATTTTCCGATCAAACCAGGATTCGAGTATAAGGGCTTTATCCATTGGGATTACGATCCGGAAACAAGGCCTGTCAATGTTCAGGGCGTGTTGACCTTAGCCGATCAAACAGATGAATCTATGGGAGGATTTCAATGTATACCGGAATTATTTCGGACCTACGACACCTGGAAACTAACGCAGCCTGAAGACAGAAACCGTTTTATGCCCGATACTACCGGATTCACACCGGTGAAAGTAAAAATGGAAGCCGGTGATCTACTCATCTTCAACAGTACACAACCACATGGCATTCGTCCGAATCTCAGCGGAAACAAAGTCCGCATGGCGCAATACATTTCCATGATGCCGGCAGAGGAAGACAACGAAGCACTTAAAGAATGGCGTATCCGTTCCTGGCGAGATCGTATCGCACCTGAAGGATATGCCTTTCCGGGTGATCCAAGAAACTGGGAACAAACCCGATACCAACGTGCCGAACTGAATGAGTTGGGCAGAAAACTGCTTGGAATAGACAAGTGGTGATTTTTAGAACAACCCAAATAAAAACCCGGATGTTAACACCCGGGTTTTTTTGTTTCTTTATAAAACGGGAATCGGATGAACTAACCCCTTCATCACTATGAAAAAAAATACACTACTCGTTGCGCTGATCATCCTAACCACAAGCGGTATTGGCCTTAGTCAAAACAAACCAAAGATTTCATTTTTCAATGAGATGAAGTCAGGTCCATTGATGGAATTGTTTAGCGATTCCACTGTGGTTCAGGATCTCAAAAAATTAAATGCAGAAATCCGCATGGGTATCATGGATATTTCAACCGAACGGGCTGAAATCATCCGCATGCTAACCAACGAAGGCATACCAGTCGTAGCATGGCTGCTGCTACCAGAAGAGGAAGGTTACTGGTTTCATGCCGGTAATGGTGATCAGGCCATTGCCCGCTATCAGGAAGTAAAACGTTGGGCAGACTCTCACTTTATTACGTTAGCTGGAATCGGAATGGATCTTGAACTGGATTATACCGATGTCATCAAAGCAAAAAATAATCCATGGAGCCTTCTACTCACCCTACCACCCCGGTTGTACGATCGCTCCGAAGTAGAGGCCGGTAGGAAAAAATACGAGCAACTTATTTCCATGATTAAAGCTGACGGTTACATGGTGGAGAGTTACTACGCATCCTTTGTAAAAGATGAAACAGCTGTCGGCAATACCTCGATTCAACAGCTCACCAAATTCCTGGATATAAAAACCGATCGTGAAATTCCTATGTTGTACAGTTCATTTATGGGAAATGCCGATGGCCTATTGGAAGTCTATGGACGTGAGCCGGGCATCAAAACCATCGCCCTGGGAAGTACCGGGGGCGGCATCGATCCCAGTTTACCAACCCTCTCATGGGAAGACCTTGCCCA